>DALYGI010000004.1:11774-30657 GCA_031971595.1 Prochlorotrichaceae cyanobacterium CTOTU29312 | reverse complement strand
ACATCGACTTGCAGATTGGTCAGACTTTCCACCCGATCGCTATTGTCCAGACGAATTTTGACCTCTACAACCCGTGCATCCGCATTGGCCGCCGGATCATCATCTAAAACATTATTCTTAAAAATCTGCCAGCCAATTTCCTCCACCTGCCCGGTCAGGGTTTCCGTAAAGGCCCCATTGCGGCTCGTCACGGTGACCGATTGCCCCACTTTAACGCGGGTAACATCACTTTCGTAAACTTCCGCCACCACCATCATTTGGCGAGTATTCCCCAGTTCTAAAATCCCTTCATCGCTGCCGGAGGGGGCCGCAGGAATAGCCTCTCCTTGGCGGGTAATGAGGCGCAGCACTCGTCCCGCTTGGGGGGCATAAATAATAGTGTCCTGGAGTCGAGTTTCCGCCAGTTTAAGGCTTTGCCGGGCCGATTCTACCGCTGTCCGCACCTGGGCTAAGGGTAAATTGGCCTGGGCGGTTTGCAGTTGGGCTTGGGCATTTTTGAGGTCACTGGCTCGGGACATTTTTAACTGCTCTAGGGTCGCCTCAGCGGTTTGTACCTGAGACTGAAGCTCCTTCACCTGGGTTTTTTGGCGATCCAGATCCCGTTGGGCGATCGCTCCATCTTGGTACAGTGTTTGATCCCGCTCTAAATCTTGCAAGCCAAGGGACAGGGACGCTTGAAGTTCCCGTAGCCGTGCTTCCTGGGCAACGATCGCTTGGGCTTGGGGTTGCTCAATTTGGCGGATCCGGGTTTGGGTTTCTGCAATTTGGGCCGCTTGAAACTCAGTTTCCGCCGCCAGTTGGGCCTGCGCTTCTCGCAGTTGGCTGGCCGCCAGATCTCGCTCGGCCAGGCGTTCATCATAACTATCCAAATAGGCTAAAACCTGCTGAGCCTTGACCCATTCCCCCTCAGTCACCAGTAAACGATCGATGCGGGCTCCACTGGGGGCCCCCACCCGAATGACCTCCCCCTTGGGTTCAATCCGTCCCAGAGCCACCACCTGAACCCGATCCGCTGACTGCGGGGTAACCACCGGGGGACTTTGGGATTGGGCCGCTTGGTTCAAGGGCAACCAATGGCCGATCGCCGCTCCTAGCCCTAGGAGAACAATGCCAATCCCGACCCCCAGGGGCAAGGGCTTGCGTAAACCGCTAGAGAGGTTAACAAGGTTTAATCGATCCGGATCAGCAGCAGGAGGCATAGGTTAGAGTCCTCGGTAACAAGCGCACCAGAATTGAGTCCATATCCTTTAGTATCCCACAACTACCATAGAGCCCGCACCCCTTCCTCCTCAGACTCAGGGGTTTCTTCCGACAGGGCTGCATCAGGACTGACTTTCCCCCCTTGACCCGTCGAGGAAAAGGTTTGTGACTCAGGAACCACGGGGGAACTGAAATTTTGAGTTGGCTCTGGAGCCGGAGCAGTAGCAGCCCCCGCCGCAGGTGCCTGTGGGCTAACCGTACTACTGCCAGGAAAGCGACTATCAAAGGTTTGGGCCGCGGGTGACGTGCCCGCCGCAGGGGAAGTTCCAGCCACAGGGGAGGGACTGGCCACAACCCCTCCGGGACTAGGGCTAGGGTTTAACTGATTCTCCACAGGCACATCTGGCTCACGGGTTTGAAAATATTTCACCACCTGATCTGCCCCCACCAACAGGGCACCCGCCGCACAGACCGCCAATATAATTGTTACCCATTGAAACATAATAGTCCTCCCCCAGTGTTCCTCACACCTAGCAATTGTTTTGCTGCCTAGGGTAGTCCATTTATGGGAATTTGCAACCCAGATCCCGCAAGATTTTCAGAGATAGTGTTTACCCTAGGCGTGAACCTCCCACCCGTCCCCCAACCGTCCCCAACCTTCCCCAGGGAGTGGACGATCGCCCCTTGAATGCTTGAGCGCCTGAGAAGGACCTCTTGACCGTTGCGTAAGTTAGTGCTAGAAGGGACGAAAATAAACTGATCGGAAAACTGATCTGGCCAAACTTGTGGAAGTGGGGTGCTAACCAGGTTTGCCCGTAGTAACCTATGGTATGGTCGCGTATTGTAATGTCTTGTCTAGCGGATCTTTAGTGTGGGAACGTGAGTATGAAAAGCTTCCAAACCGCTGCCCTGATAGGGGTTGCTCTCTTGCTGGGGAGTTGCGACTCTTTACCATTTTTGTCGGGTGGAGAAGAACCGCCGCCAGAAGAAGCCCCCGCAGGTGAAGCTCCCGCAGCGGAAACTCCCGCAGCAGAGGCCCCCGCAGAGGTTCCACCTCCCGAATTTTCAACGCCCTTGGTAGAAGAAAAAGGCGCAGCTTCCCTGGGCTCGTTACGCAAGTCTACCGATCCCGCAGAACGCCTCAAGGTTGCCCAAAGTCGTCTGGGTCGCCCCGATCCCTTTGCGGGTAACCCCATTACAGTTCAAGTCCAACTTCCCTCCCCCAAGCCCGTTAGTGGTTCCTCCACCTCCACGACCCTGCCCAGCCTGCCCGGCTTACCCACCGTGACCGTGCCTGGCACTCCGGGTGATCCTTCCGGGTCTTCCGGTACGCTCCCCCCCGATCAGGTGTTAGTGCCGACGGTGGTGCTGCCCAATCCCACCCTAGCCAAAGCGATTACGGTCACGGGCATTGTGCAGATAGGGTCTAGCCGCCAAGCCATTGTCCGATCGCCTTTGGAGCCCTCTAGCCGTTATGTTAGCCCTGGGCAGCGCATTGCGAATGGTCAGGTTTTGGTCAAACGCATTGAGGTACGCGGTTCCGAGCCAGTAGTCGTTTTGGAAGAATCGGGGATTGAAGTAGTGAAGTTTATCGGCCAGCCCGCCGAACTTGCCCCGACGACCCCAGACTCTACAGAGCAACAGAATGGTAGTGCCTAGGTTGGAGCGGGTTAGAGCTAATTCTCTGCAAAAATCAGTTAAAATGTTAAGCTGATGTTCACACGCTGTAAGAGAATTTTAATCCCAGACTAGGACTTGTCCATGACATCGGAACAAATTTGGCAACGGACTGAATTATTAGGCACACAGGTCATCACCCGTGACACCGGCAAGCGTCTGGGGTTGGTGAATGAACTGCTGGTGGATGTAAACCGGCGAGAAGTGGTGGCCCTAGGCCTGCGGGATAATGCAATTTCCAGAGTGTTGCCAGGGGTAGGAATGACCACCTACCTCTACCTCGAACATATCCGCCAAATTGGGGATGTCATTTTAGTAGACTCCGATGAGGTCATTGAAGATATTGACCCAGAGCGTTACAGCCTGCTGATTAATAGTGAAGTCCGTACCGAAAATAATGAATTTCTAGGGCGAGTCCGCAGTTTTAATTTTGATATTGAAAACGGACAAATCCAATCCTTGGTCATTGCCAGCTTGAGCGCGGGCGTGGTGCCCGATGCCCTGATTAGTACCTACGAGTTGCCCATCGAAGAAATTGCCAGCACCGGCCCCGATCGCATCATCGTCTTTGAAGGGGCAGAAGAGCGCTTAGTACAACTCACCGTGGGCGTAATGGAAAAACTAGGGTTGGGTACGCCCCCCTGGGAACGGGATGATGAGGAAGATTTCAGTTTACCCATTACCCCCGCTGAAAACCAGTTGGGAACGGGGGAACCCCTGCGCCCTCCCGTATCCGCCAGCAGCAGTTATCAAAATTATGGCCAGCCCTACCGGCAGCCCGTGAATGTCTCTCGGCCCGCACCCGAAACCAAGGACTGGGATGAGGATAACTGGGATGAAGAACCGGAGTTAATTGAACCTGCCCGCCGTCCCGCAGCCCAACGCCTCGAAGCCCGTCCCTACTATGAACCCAGCCGAGAGCCGATCGGTCGGGAAGCCTGGACAGAGGCAGTGGACAACGATCGTCCTCGGGAGCGTCCCTTAGAAATGCCCACCGATCGCTCCTACAGTGCCCCCAGGGTCAATACGCCCCCCGTACCCGATGATGCCAACTGGGAAGATGAGGATGAGAACTACGAGCCCCCTCGGATTAACATTCCCCAGAAGAAGCGCCAACTGGAATACGAAGAGGATTATTAACGAATTACGAACCTTGCCAAGATCCCCGGTGATTTTGGCGAATGTCTAGCACGTTGCCGAACTTCTGGTGCTGTGCCAGTATGGCCACCACTTGGGCGATGCGCTCATCCACTGTCCCACGAAGGGTAAAAAAGGGGATACGCCGTTCCCGCAGGTCACCTAATATTTGCTGCTGAAACCACTGCCGTTTTTGATCCCCGCTCCGATCCCAGGTATCTGCATAGGGAATATCCGTGTCGCACAGGAAAAAGAGGTCGTATTGCTTTTCGGCCTCCTGGGCGAGCCGCGTCAGGATAGGCCCGGCACAGCCGTGATAATCCTTCGCAAACACATAGGTGGTGATGGGGGTGGTGTCGCAAAACAGGTAGGTACGGCTTTCTTGGAGCAAGGCATTTTCCCGACGATTATGCTCCGGGGCAATCTCCTCAAACTGCTCTAGGGTAATCCGGCGATCGACCTGATGCTCTAGCCAATAGGCTCCGCCGTACTCTGGCATCCAGGGGGTGTTATAGTGTGCTGCCAGGGCCTTCACCAAGGTTGTCTTGCCCGTGGAAGGAGCCCCCATAAAACAAACTTTGGTAATCAGATCAGCGTAAACCCGTGGGTCAATAAAGTCCCTACCTGCAAAATAATCGGCCCGTAGCGCCGTGCCACTGATGGGGACGGCCCGCCGAGCCGGATCCACCCGCCGATCCACTGCCCCTAAGGCTTGGCTGACGTGTTCGCCATAAAATTCGCTGGAGTAAAAATGGGTGATGGGCAGGCCATTAAGCTTTTTGAGGATGTAAGTTTCTTGCTCGGCACGAATTTCAGGGGTGTCCCCGTAGCCCTCTGGCCCATCCCAGGCCTCCAGGATCTGTACGGAGGGATAGAGGGTCTGAATCCATCGAGCCCGAACCTGCAAGGGAATGGGGGTTACCGCTGTGGGATAAACCATAACCACCAACTCATCCACCTCCGCCAGTGCCGTTTCCAGCAGCAGTTGGTGTCCCCGATGGAATGGTGCAAATTTGCCTAGGGTGAGTCCACGGCGCATTTCTACTGCCCCCACACTTCAGGATTCTGAATTCCCATAATGACTCTCATGGCTAACCGCCAGGGTTTCCCTGCTGCCCAGATGCCAGCGCCAATACCCAAAGAGGGCATTGAGCAAGAAAAACGACCACATCAAAACCATCAAATCCCCGGATTCCCCTCCCGCTAGGACACGCAGAAACCACATAACGATCGTCACGAGGTTGAGCAGGATATACAACAGCCATTGTTCCTGGTAGCGCCACATCATCAAAAAGGTGGCCACCACGGACAGGACGTTGGTAGAAGCATCGATAAAAGGGGTGTTTTGGCTAGGGTTCAGCCCCAGGAGAAGCCCTAGCAAGACCGTCAAAACAATGCAAATCAGCACCGTCCAGAGTCGTTGCGCCCCAGTCAGTTGACGCATGGCTACAGTCTGCCGGGGGGTGGTGTGCCGTTTCCACAAAAAGTAGCCCACAATACCTGTGGGGACAAAAAAGAACAGATTGAGGTAGACCTCTCCGTATAACCCATTGTTGTAGGCTAGCACCGAGTAGGAAAAGCTATTGTACAGACCAAATAAGTAGCCCTCCCGACGACCGATCGCGGTGAGTCCCACACAGAAAATCCCGGAAAAGAACACTGTCAGGTCAAACAGACCCGTCGCCAAAAAGGCACTGAGGATGGTTCCCGCTGCCGTGAGGAAGACCAACCAGGCAAAATCCAGGGTGGCATAGGGGGATTTCTCGAATCTGGCGGCTTGCTCGGAAGTCATAGGGGTTAACGTTTCAGCGCCCGTGCTATATCTCGTTGATCATCTTTGCGCTTGAGATCTTCCCGCTTATCATGGAGCTTTTTACCTTTACCCAGCCCTAAGCTAAGTTTAATCCACCCGGATTTAAAATAGAGTTTGAGGGGAACCAGGGTTAAACCCTTTTGTTCAATTTTGCCAATCAGTTTACGAATTTCCTCCCGATGGAGGAGTAATTTTCGGGTTCGCAGGGGATCGTGGTTAAAATAATTTCCTGAATGGTTGTAGGGGGAGATGTGAACATTGTGTAACCAAACTTCGCCATTCCGAACCAAGGCAAACCCATCCCGCAAATTTACCTTACCGGCGCGGATCGATTTAACCTCTGTGCCTAATAACTCAATACCCGTTTCAAAGGTTTCAACAATCTCGTATTGAAACCGAGCATAACGGTTATCACTAATAATTTTATGACCGCTTTTGGTTTCCGCCATTGCTCCTCTCCCAACCCAGTCTTTCAGTCTAGCCTAATATCCGCTCTACCGTCAGGATCAATTCTCATTCTCTCATTATAGAGCGTAGGGGCAATTCCCCCGTGGTGCCCTGTGGTTGTCCCAGTCACAAGCTGGCTACGGATCCAATGCCCCGCGCAGGATGCGCCATTCGTGCAGTTCGTACTCCACGCACCCGTTGGCAATGAGTGGATCCGCTGCAACGATCGCTTGGGCTTGGGCTAAGGATTCCGCCTGAAAAAGCAACATTCCTCCGCCGTAGTCTCCCCAATACCCCGTTTTAGCGGCATGACCCTGTTCAATCAACTGTTGGACATAGGTTAAATGAGCAGGCACAAACCGATCGAAAATGGGCTTTTCGACAATGCCGCGCTCAATTTTGACAAACCAAGGCATGGGAGGGAGTGGGGTAGGGTTAGGGCATGGATCCTAAAAAGAGATCCGAACAAGACTTAATCTTCAGACGCGGTAACGTCGTAGGTGAAAAAGTCGTAGGACAGGCAAGTATGGGGAAAAATTGCTTGGGCTTCCGCTTTAAGATCCTCTAGGGTAATGCTATTGGCCGGGGTATAGCGCGGGCTAAAGTGAGTCAAAATTAACTGCTTAACCCCCGCCGCCAGAGCCACTTGAGCGGCCATGGTGGAGGTGGAGTGGAGCCGCTGAAAGGCCATCTCCGCATCCTGGTGGGCAAAGGTGGCTTCATGGATCAGCACATCCGCCCCCTGGGCTAACTCCACCGCACTATCACAGAAAATCGTATCCGTGCAGTACACCACACTACGACCGGGACGATCGGGGCCGCAGAGGGTTTTCCCGTCAATCCGTCGCCCATCTTCCAGGGTTACGATCGCCCCAGCTTTGAGTTTGCCATAGAGAGGGCCGGGGGGAATTCCCATGGCTTTGGCCTGCTCCACATCAAAACGACCGGGGCGATCCTTTTCTTGAAGACGATAGCCAAAGGCAGGCACACGATGCTTAAGGGGCTGGCAAGACACCACATACTCTTCATCTTCGTAAATGATCCCCGGTTGAGTCGTGTGAACCTGAAGAGGATAGCTGAGATGGGTTTGAGAATGTTGTAAACAGCCCTGGAGATAGTCCTTTAAGGGTTTTGGCCCGTAAATGTCTAAGCGATCGACATTGCCCGCTAACCCACAACTGGCTAGGAGACCCGTTAACCCAAAGATGTGATCCCCATGCATGTGGGTAACGAAAATACGCTTAAGCTGACTGACCCGCAACTCACTTCGCAAAAACTGATGCTGAGTTCCTTCGCCGCAGTCAAATAACCAGACCTCGGCCCGCTGGGGTAAACGCACCGCAACGGCAGAGACGTTCCGAAACCGGGTGGGTATGCCCGAACTTGTACCCAGGAAAGTGATTTGCAAGGCTATTTAACAGAACACTTAAAGGACAATTCAAGGACAACTTAAAGACAGTCGCTTAACGGGACGGACGACGGCGGGGGGCTGGACGGTTGCTATTGACAGCAGGAATTAAGGCAGGAGCCGTTAGGGGGGCAGCGCTATAGGGATTTTCCCGAAGTTCACGCTTAAGTTGGTTGATACGATTGCGCCAGTGGTTACGTTCTAAGGAATCTAGGTTAAATGAGCGTTCGTGGGATACGCGACTGACACGACTAAACTTTGTGGTCATATTTTACGGAGATCAAACGATGAATTCAATGGACTGAGCTTCATGGACTAAGTTTCGGCTTACGAAGTTTCGACCGTGCTGAGTATCGACTTAGTTGCGACTTTGCTTCGTCTTGACTGGTTCAGCCGAAAGTCGAGTCGCTATTGACGTTACAAGAGAAACAATAGCGATCGAGGGGAAGACGGACATTAGACACGAACGTTGAGTTCGGAAGTTAGGCTCAAAGATAGGGTTACAGCCCAGATGCTAATTCTAAAATTACTCCAAGGGAAACTTGAAACTGACGTGAATTCTATCCCTGAGCCTAGCAATCAAAGTTAGGACGGACGACCCTTACCTTGTCGAGAGAACGATTTGCCGATCGCAATGCCGATCTGGAACGTAAAGGAGTAGTAACTTTGATTGCCCCCATTATGCACGAAGGCTGAAATTTTGGCTACTGTCTAGTTGGCTACTGTCTAGAGAACTTGGTGGGTATATTCGTGCTGCTTAACGTTATCTTCTTTGCGGACGATGTTTTGGGCGTTGAGAACGCGCTTGGGCTGGGTGGTGTAGTTAAAGCGATCGTACTGCTGGCCGAGGGGAACGAGGTCGGTAATGTGGGGGTTGCGGCGATAGGTGCGGGCGGCGGCGTAGGTGCGTTCGGAAAAGTCTGCACAGAATTGGGCTTCTGGGGGGAATTCTTCTCGACGCATAGCGGTTTCCCCTTGGAGGATTTGCCCTAAAGAGAGGCCAAAGGCTTGACGGTAGGCGGTGGGGAGGTTGCCTTGAATAATGCTTTCCGCATAGGCGGAGGGGATGGGTTCTAGGAGGGTGATTTCTTCTACTTCTCCCTCGGCTTTGATAAAACAGGTGGCGACCCCAATCAAGATGTAGTCTTCTGGGCTGAGATCGGGGGCGGCGGGGTAGGTGGTCATGGGAAACTCCTGGGTGGTGGATAGTGGGTAGTGATTAGTGGGTAGTGGATAGTAGGGGATGGATTTACGATCGGATCGCGTTAATCATGTGGTTGTAGTTTACCTGAAAGCTGGAAGGAGATCGCTGACACCGTTGGTTAAAGGGACAGGTCTGGCACTGGGGGGAGGATTCGGGCAGCATGGGGAAGGGGGTTCCTGTTTCGTAAGCTTGGTACCAGTGGGTCAGGCGATCGATCCAGTGGGTTAGGTCTATGCGGGTTTGTTCGTGGGCGTGGCGATCGTAGGGGATGGTAGAGGATTGAGGGCTGAGGGCTCCCCGATCGTTGGTATGACGCACAAACCAGTAGGTCATGGAGAGTTGTTCGGGGGTGTAGGGGCTGGTTTCCCCAAGGACAAAGAGGTAAAGCCGGGTTTGCCAATGCTGAATAATCCGGTGTAGATCTGGGGGTTGGGGGTAGGTTTTCCAATCTAGAATTTCTGCGGTGTGGGGGGTAAGGACGAGACGATCGTAAATGACCCGCAATAGCCAACGATCGGGACTGACGGTTTGGATATTCCCGGTTTGGATATTCCCGGTTTGAATCTTCTCTATTGAACTGTTACCAGAGGGGAGAGAGAGCCAAAGAAAAGTACGGGAGTGTTCACTTTGTTGAATTCGATCGGTTTGAAAACGATCGGTCTGGTGGGTATCTTGGGCGGTTTTCCCGAAAATGGTGGGTTCCTGTTCCCCTAGGGTGTGTAAACAGTGGGCGAGTTCTTGCCGGAATTGGCTCTCAGAAAATGGGCTGTCGGGCTGAAGAGTAGTTTGGGGATCGGCTTGCAAGTTCAAGAAGGAATCTAGGGGTAGTCCTAGGGCTTGTTGTTGCATTAATTGGTGAAAGCGCTTCCCCCACTCTTGGGCTCGTTGTTGGCTGACGGAGAGGGGGGTGGTGAGTCGATCGACGTAGACATATTGATATTGTCGGGGACAACGCTCTAAGGTGGTGAGATAGTCTTGGGAGAGAAAGAACGATCGCATAGAAATTTTGGATACACATTTAACTAGGACACATATTTAACTGAGAATACACGTTGTAACTAGGACACATAGCTGGTAACTAGGACACATAGCGGTGAACGGTGAAATTAGGTAGCTGTTGCTTTTATAAGCTGCATAACCATCGGGAAATAGATGCAACTTGGTTCTCCTCCGTCAAGTTTGCAGCATTACTGAGCATCCCGCTTTCTAATTGTTTCCAAATTTCACCAGCCATCCTTTTCTCGATCGCCGCCCCTACAAAAAATGTCAGTGGTGAATGACCAGCATCCGTGAATGCCTGTCTGATACGATGGAGTGCGGCTTGTGCTGTTTTCCAATGCTCGTCAGCACCGGCTGGATCGATCCCACCCTTCAGTTCTCCTAATGCGATTGTGTAAGGTTCAACTTCAACTGGCTCAATTTTGCTGGATTTATTAGCTGGTAGTGCCTCTGGCGCAAGACTGAACAAACAGAGATCTACATTACTTTTAACTAACGGAATATTGAGGTTATAGATCAGAGTGCGATTGCCAAGATCACTCTCCCAACTGAGTCCGCGTAAAGATAATTCAATGTCTGCATCGTCGTGTGTCATTGCTATCCACTTTTTTGTCTTTGAATGTTGCCAATGATATTTTTGACCTGCAATTGTAAGAGTTGAAAGAATAGCACGAGTCAGTTTTCGTTGTGCCAAAGCTCCACCAACATTACGCATTGAGCCACCAAGCGTATCGCCACGAGTCAATAGAAATCTAAAAACTAATTCCTCTACAAAATTTGTGCCTGCTGGTTCAAGAAAATTTTTGATTAAACTGTTAATCGCATCAATTTTATCCGCTGGTGTCAAATGAGCAAGAGATTTGTCAGATAATCCTGCGGCAGTCAACAATCCCATCTCGATACCCTGAATGTTTAGCAAATCAGCAGGGCTTCTAACTTGATGTGCTACTGTTTGCAGTGCTCTTGCTTCTGCGATATAAGGGGTAACCCGTCGATTCTTCTCAAGTGCAAGTGCTATAAAGCCCGCACGAGTCGCTTCATAGGTTGTTACCAGATCGTCACTAGACTGAAGATGGTTACAATATGCAGTCATAGGATGCTACTGCTTTCTCCATACATAAACACACTTTCTCAATGGATCGCGCCCGTGATTTCCCATTTGCTGGCTACTATTACCCTTATCACCAGGCAAAACGAGAATATTTTCAGTGATAAAACCTAATTTCTCTGCAAAATCAGAGAGGATCATATCTACTGAGATACTTACGCCAGAATAACGCACATTGTCATTGACCATAAACAAAAATGCCCCAGGTTTGAGTACACGAGAACATTCTTGTATGACACAAGCCATTTCATAAAAGTAACCTCGCACCATTCTGGGTATTCCGTTATTATTTAATACACCCTGAAGTTTCTGATTATCTAAATAGTTCAGAATGGCTTGTAATAAAGGTTGTAAATTTGCAGTCTCTAAAGCTAAACTCCAATTCGGATTGATAGTCAATAAATCTTTTGAGCGATTTTCAACTGTGCAACTTAACATCTCCTGCCGCAGATCGATTAGTCCCTTTTCAGAAACATTTAATAGTGCAAGCTCTAAGGCATAAGTACGAGTGTAGTCATATCGATTGCAATAAGGTGGAGACGTGATAATACCATCATAAACTGCATCAGGTAAAGTCGGCAGCAATTTCAGGCAAGATCCTTTAAGAAGTTTGATTTCACCTTGTGGTCTTCTAGCTGAAAAAAGCTCTACCTGATGTGTGGGGGGGTCGAGATCCTCAATAATTTCTTGAATTTTATGGGTGATAGCATAATCAAAATCCAGAACTTCACCCTTATGGAAAGGCTTTTTCCCTTGCCCACGACCGGAACGATAATCCCAACGGAGATATTGTCCATCTTTGCGAGTGTAGCTTATAGATTCTAGAACGCAGAGCAAAGCAAAGATCAAAACTGTCCGAACTCTTTCATTTTCTTGACAGCAAGCTGCAAGGTATTGCTGAATTGAGTTTTTATTGGCTGTAGAATAAGCTTTTTTTGTAATCTTGAACTCTGGTAAGTAGAATTCTTTATCAGTCTGTTTCCATAGCTGTGAATTTAGCCAAATCTTGAGACGTGTAAAATCGTCAGATATAAACTCGGTATCGAGAACTTTCTTCGTTTCAATAATTTGTTGACCAATCGGTAGCAATTCAATCCCATCAGCATTCAGTCCAAAATCACTAGCGACAAATAAGGCTGTTCCGCTACCTGCGAAGGGATCTAGGATTTTGCCCTGATTAAATTGGTATTTTTGAAGGAGAAGTTCAACAAGAGAAGCAGAGAAAGCTTCTTTGTACTTATACCATCGATAAATAGGTCTTGCTTTGTTAGCTTGGAAGCTTACTAAAAGCCTGGTCAATGCAGGTTGGACTAAAAACTTAGCTTGAAAATGATGTTGTAATTGTTTGTCAAGGTTGTCAATTTCCCTAAGATCATTATTTTGTACTTCAGGGGCGGCATCGGAGATGCTTAACAGGCTTGTCACAAGTATGAGTTCCTATGAAACACGGCTCTATTATATCAGTGCCTTCAGTCGTTCCCCGAATCTGGGCTAAGACCTAGCTATGGATGCGGGGCTGGGGGTGCAGAGTTTCTAGAATCTCCGCTTCGGCGGTGGCCAGTTCTGCTAAACGATCGTCTACGTCTTGTCGGGGAAAGGCACCGATGGCCAGGAGCCAATAAACTCCATAGTGGCGGGCTTCGGAGGCCATGAGTCCCCGATAAAAGGCGGCCAGGGGCCGATCGGGGCAGTGTTCTCCTAGTAAGCCTAGGCGTTCGTGGCTGCGGGCTTCAATTAAGGCGGCAATGAGTAGGGAGTCTAAAAAGCGATCGGGTTCGGAGGGACGGACGAGGGTTTTAAGTTTGGCTCCGTAGGGGGGGGGCTGCAAGGGACGCAGGGGAATGCCCCGCTCTTCTAAAAGCCGATGCACCTGTTCAAAATGCTCTAGTTCTTCGCGGGCGATGCTGGGCAAGGCGTGAATTAAGGACACTTTTGAGGGATAGCGACAGAGTAGGTTCAGGGCAACTCCGGCGGCTTTGCGTTCGCAGTGGGCGTGGTCAATGAGGATTTCGTCTAAATGGTCTAGGGCTTGCTCTACCCAAGCGGGGCTGGTACTCGATCGTAAAAACCGGATCCGGGGGGCGGACTCTAGGGCAAGGCTCTGATTCATAATTGCGAGGGCTAAGGGGTATGCAACTAAACTACTTTTTTGGGAGGATTTTGGAGCAGAGGACTGAAGTCCTTACTACGAAGCGATTACAGAACTTGATTACCAGTCGGAGGCTTTACGATCGTTCTCGGCCCAGTCGTCTAAGGTCTGGGAGGGTTCCAAGGGGGTAAGGATGAGGGGCACGGGGATGCGATCGTTTTCTGGTCTGCTATCGAACCTCTCCTCTAGGCTGGTATCGAACCCATTTTCTAGGCGCAGGGGGGGAGGGGTAGCCCTGGCCAGCAAGGGAGTCTCTGGGAGTTTAGATAAAGTTCCATCGGCAGACCGATCGAGGCTGTCGGTCAGGGGTTGAATGACTTTGGTGACGGCATCTTGAATAAAGCTCCGCAGAAATTCGTCCCGACGGTGCAGTTTAAATTGCTGTTGTACCACGGCGGTTATGCCTCCGTCTCCCCAGTCTTGGTTTTGACGAAAATATTCAATGAAGCTACGACCAGCAATATGGGTTAAATAGGCGGCGGTAACTCCTTGGATAGCTCTCCCCACAACGATCGTGGCGATGTTGACCTGGAGGGAGGTGGCAATCAGTTGGGTGGAGCCTTTAATGAGCCCCAAGCCGGTGAGGGTCTTGGCTAAGGAGAGGGCTAACTCTCGACCCCGCTCTAGGTTGAGTTCACAGCCATAGATGCGACCCAATTCCACCACCATCTGGGCATTGACCGCCGCAGTGCCCAATAAATCCACGATCGGTAGGGGGGTAATGGCAATAATGCCCGCACTAATCCACTGGAACTGATCCACCACCTTATCCGCTTGCCGCCGCCGTTGACCATCGATGATTTTGCGGGCTTCTTCCCCTAGCCGCTGGGATTGCAACAGAATATTATCCGCAATTAAATCTTCTCCTTCCGCCCGCAGCACAATGGCAATGCGCCGAATCAGGGGCAAAATATCCGGCTCTGGCCAGTAGGGTTCGCCGCTGTCCAGTTCCACGGGATCCGGGCGGGCACTGACGCACACCACATCTAAGGGGCTCAGTAAGCCCTGTACCCGTTCCTGTAAGGCGTTTAGAATGACCGCCCGATCGGCTTCGGGATAGCGATCGATTTTGTTAAAGACCAGAAGCGATCGTTTTCCCAGGGAGAGCAAGGCCTCTAGGAGCCTAAACTCGGACTGGCGCAGATCATTATCCGTGACAAATAGCAGTAAATCCGCATCTACCGCTAATTGCCGAGCCGCCTGCCCCCGCAGATGGCCCCCATCCCCCGCCTCCAACACTCCCGGCGTATCCGTAATCAACAGATCCCGCTGAATCCCCTGAAGTTGCAGCCGATAGGTCACCCCATCGGTGGTCGTTCCCATGGGAGCCCCCACTTCCCCCAAAATCCGCCCAAACAAAGCATTAATCAGAGAAGTTTTCCCCGCCGACCCCGTACCAAAAATCACCACCCGCAACTCTCGACGCTCTAGCTCCTGGGAAATCTGGCGCGATCGATGTAACAACGCCTGGCGGGCCACCTCATCCTGAATTTGGGCCACCTGTTGCTCCAGCGCCCGTAGATTAGCCTGAGCCGCATCGGTTTTCACTGGCGGCACCTCGATCGGGCTGCGGGGTTTGACCGTGGTGCCTAGGCGAAAGAGGTTGTTGTAATGGAGAAAGGCAAAAATTAGCACTCCTAGCAGGGCAATGAGGAGAATGACCAGGAGCGCTGCCAGAAAGGGAGAGGAGTAGGAAAGTTGCCAGTAGAGGCGTTGTAGCGCATCAATGAGCCAGAGCACCATCGCCAAAATGACAATCACACCGATGATTAACCACAACTGGCGGGACAGGGGCATAGAGCGGGGTACACCTCAAGTAAAGTTAGGGAATAGAAGTTAGGGAATAACCGAGATAACAGGAACACCACAAGCATGGCTAGAACATCCACTACCTCTGATTCAGCAACTACTAAATCTGGGGAGCGATCGTCCTAGTCTAACCTAACCTATAACCTACAAACCTACTTGCCGACTTGGCTCATCTATCTACCTTTACAGCCTGAGAAGTCCCTGAATTTGCTCGTAGCAATGGTCAGAGAGGGTTTTAACCTGATGCCGTGCCTGGGCTCCCCAATAGGCCTGGCGATCGTCTTCCCGAATCCACCGGGGTTCCCCAATCCGCAACTGTACCCGACGATAGAGCACCGCAGAATGCCAGTGGGATTGCTTAAATAAGGGCTCGGAGGGGTCGAACCAACTGAGCACCTGCACCGGAAACTCAACGCCTTGGGTTTCCTCAAGGGCAACGATCGCAATGGGTAACACCCCCAAGGGGGAGATGGGGGTACGGAGGGCTAAATGGCTAAAACCCCGATGAAAGCGATACATGGATCGGGGGGCGTTGGTCTGAATCATGGGTTCAGCCCCCTCTGGAAAGAGACCGACCGCTGCACCGCGCTGCAATAATTCCCCGGCCTGGGTAAAAAGACTACGAGAACGCTGGGAAGGACTATCCAACGGAAAACAGCCTAAACTGTCTACCACCTCCCGCAGCCCTGGCACCTGCCCCATGTAGTGATGACAGGCAAAATGAATGGTACGCTGCACAGCCATCATCAGCAGAGGGGCATCTAAAAAGCTGCGGTGGTTACTGACCACAACCAGACTGGTACGCGGATCGGGAATCCGGCTGTGATAATGGACTTCCCACTGCACCCCCAAAAGGCTTAAGAGTGCATAGGACAAGAGTAACGGACGTTCGGTTAAGCGCTCACTCAAGGACGATGCCATTGCTGACCCATACAAAAACTACACATTTGCCAACGACTCAGTTCTCCCGGCGGCGTGGGGCTCTGACACCGGGGACAGCGGGGGAGCGATCGATTCCGCCGTTGACAGGCGGCGGCCCAGGTAGAAAACTGTGCGGCGACAGTTCGTTTTGCCCCGCCCCCTGTGGGATTCCCTGTGGGATTCCCTGTGGGATTGCCTAGGGGTTGCCCCCCAAACTCAGAGATCCGACTGGGATGATTTTGCCACTCCCGTTGCTCTTGGGAACTGGCGAGTTGGTGATCCGTAGGAGGGGGCATTTGCCAATAGGCGGTGGAAAATTGAATGTCCTTTAACTCTAAATCCATAATTTCCAGGATCTTAAGCCGCAGACGATGACGCTCAAACTGAAGGTTCTGAGCCCAGACCGCGCTGGAGGTAGCCACCTTTAACACCTGGCGATCGAGGCGGTGGGGCCGGGTGTGTAAGGCTAAATCAGTCCCAACCAGGCTAGGCCAGTGCTGGAGGATCTGCTGAAACTGGGACGATCGCTTCCCCAAAAACTGGCTCGGTTCGCCCACCTCTTTTAACACCGTGTTTAGGCTCTGAAAGCTCATTGTCCTTAGGTTGAGAGTAGTTTGGGTTTAAGTCTTAGGCTAACCAAAACAGAGATTCCTCCGTACAGCATCCCCCCAGGGGACGATCCCAAGCCTCACGGGGAAGCTCAGGCAACAGGGAAAACCCATACACAATGCCCAAGGTGCGGCGACTTGCACCTTCAGGACTAGCCAGGAGACGATCGTAAAATCCGCCCCCATATCCTAAACGATAGCCTAACCGATCCATCGCCACCCCAGGTACTAAAATCAGATCCACCGTTTCCAGGGCGATCGGCGTGGTCTGCACAGCGGGCACAGGGATGCCATACTTTCCCGTCAGCACAGGCTCCCCCAACGCCCAGGGATACCACATCAAATCTTTCCCCTGGATCACCGGAAACCCCCAGGTCTTCTCTAGGGAAAACAACGGAGCCAAATCCGGCTCTTGGTGAATACTGAAGTAAGCTAAAATCCGGTTCGCGCCCTGCACCCACGGACAAGCCATCAGCCTCTGAACGATCGCCTCGCTGCGACGTTGCCACTCCTGGGGGGACAGTTCACGGCGCTGCTGTAAAAGAGTCTGCCGCAGGGCTTTTTTACTGGAAACCGTTAGAATCATCGGGATAAACGGGATAACGATAAACGGGATAACAAGGTAAAGCAATGTAACCCTGGGCTCGGATCACATCACGTCACATCACGTCACGTCACATCACGTCACGTCACATCACATCTGCTCATTCTGATCATAGATCTGCTCATTCTGATCATTGAAAGCGATCGTTTTGATCATTCAAACAAGGGGAACTTTAACGGCATAATAGGGCCTAATTTATAAAATGATATATCCTGAAGAGAGCCTGGAGTAAGGTTAAGGACTATTACCACTATGATTGAAACCCAGCAGGACTTCACAATCCATTTTTGGGGCGTGAGGGGCAGCATTGCTTCTCCAGGTGCTGAGACCGTCCGCTATGGCGGCAACACCCCTTGTATTGAAATGCGGGTGGGGGGGCAACGCCTCATTTTTGATGGCGGTACAGGTTTACGGGTTTTGGGGCAACACCTCCTCAGCAGTATGCCGCTGAAGGCCCACATGTTTTTTACCCATTCCCACTGGGATCACATCCAGGGCTTTCCCTTTTTTACACCGGCCTTTGTTCCGGGAAACTACTTTAAAATTTATGGAGTGGTGGCCCCCGATGGCTCAACGATCGAGCAGCGTCTTAGCGGGCAAATGCTCCACCCTAACTTTCCGGTGCCCCTGCAAATCATGGGGGCCACCCTAGAGTTTTATGATATTGCCCTGGGAGAGGTGGTGGATCTGGGGGAAGTTAAGGTACAAAACTATCTCCTCAATCACCCTGGCGAGGCGGTGGGCTATCGGGTCAGTTGGAAAAACCATGCGGTGGCCTACGTGACGGATACGGAGCATTACCCCGGCCGCTTAGACGAAAACGTTTTAACCCTAGCCCATCGGGCCGATGCCCTCATTTACGACGCAATGTATACCGATGAGGAATATTACTCGGAAAAATCCAGTAAAGTCGGCTGGGGCCACTCCACTTGGCAGGAAGCGGTCAAAATTGCTAAAGCAGCCCAGGTCAAACGCCTCTTTATTTTTCACCACGACCCCATCCACAGTGACGACTTTCTAGATGCGGTGGGCGAGAAAGCTGCCATTGCCTTCCCCGGAGCGACCATGGCACGGGAGGGGATGGTTATTTCAGTGCTAGATCCAAATTAGGCCAGTTCTTGCCAGCGGGCTTGGATTTCCGGCAGTTCAAAGAGGCAATGGAAGGCCAACCCCGATCGTTCATAGAGTTCCCGTCCCCCCTGTTGCCGATCCACTAGGGCATAGACATGGTTGACGGTGTATCCTCCTGTCTGCAAACGCTCCACCGCCTGAAGGGCCGATTGTCCCGTGGTCACCACATCCTCTAACACCGCCACCGGAGTCCCTGGGGGTAAGTCTGGCCCCTCAATATGGGCACGGGTTCCATGACCCTTCGCCTCCTTGCGAATAATTAAAGGAGTGAGCCATCGATCGTTGTAGCCAGCCACCAAACTCACCGCCATGACGATCGGATCTGCCCCCAGGGTCAACCCCGCCACCGCCTCAATTTCCGGGGGTAAGTCCGCCAAAATCAGCCGCCCAATAGCGATCGCCGCTCCAGGGTGAAGGGTGACCCGTTTGCCGTTGATGTAGTAGGTACTTTTCTGACCAGAGGACAGGGTAAAATCTCCCTCCTGGTAAGCTTGCCGACAGAAGAGATCCTGCAAGGCTTGTCTGACCTCCGGCAGGGGAGCAGTAAGCCAGGCTAAAGCAGAGGAGTCGAACGGGAATGCAGACATGGGTAAACAGGGCAGATCTTGCCAAACAAGGAGCATCGCAGAGGGAATTCTATCTTGAAATAGACTTAAATGCCTCAGGGT
>DALYGI010000004.1:0-11674 GCA_031971595.1 Prochlorotrichaceae cyanobacterium CTOTU29312 | reverse complement strand
GCTAGTCCGAGGGCAAGGGCTAACAATACACATCCGAGTAAGGTTAAACCTAAAATGAAGAGGGCAAATACCTCTCCCGCAGACAGGGGGCGATCGTGGGGTTCGAGGTAGGCGGAAGAACTGAGGCGGGGTTGGGGTTTTACCACCGGACTCCGGGGGGATTTGCCTTGAGTGCGGGCAAGGTAGCGTTGCACATTTTGAGCGTAGCGCCGTTGTAAATCGTAGGACGATCGTTGCTCTGGGTTACTCAGCACCGCATAGGCCGCTTGAATTTCGAGGAACTTTTGCTGCGCGATCGGATTGGGTAAGGGGCTGGTGTCAGGATGGTACTGTTTGCTCAGAGCCCGGTACGCCTGCCGAATTTCAGCATCGGAGGCATTCGGTTTAACCCCTAGGACATGGTAATAATTTACAGAAGGCAGCACAGGTTACTCAAAACAATTTAGATCGACATTAGATCGACGTTAGATGGAGGTTAGATCGAGGAACATTCCCTCCTGAGCCAGAGAGCCGCGATCGCAGTGAAGTTGTAACTCGGTTTCAATTTGATCTAAATCCTGATCTTGGCACCAGGGATCGTGATGAAAGAGGATTAACCGCTTCGCTTGGGTCGCTTCCGTCAGTTCTAGGGCGCTTTTCCAAAGCCTTTTCTGAAAACCCACCCGATCGCTATTGTGATGATCGGACTGGGTGCAATAGTAAGGATGAGATACATCGTAAATCAAGACATCCGCATCCTGGGCCAGGTGGAGTAAAACCCCGTTTAATTGCCCTGCCTGATTGGCCACATCGGTAGCATAGACAATCACCCGATCGCCCCAGGTCACCCGATACCCTAGGGAAGAATCCGCTGAGTTAATAATGCCGGTTTCAATTTCCACATTGCCCTCTGAGGTGGGGATGGTCAGGTGGGTGCTGGGAGACAGATCACAAAAGGTTAACCGGGCTTTCATGGCATGGAGGGGCACCGGAAATCCGGGTCGGGTCATTTGATCCATCAATCGTTGCTTAATGGAAGCCCCATTCATGGCGATCGCCCCGTAGATGTGAATCTCGCTGTTGGGCAGGAAGGCGGGTTTAAAGAAGGGGAAGCCTTGAATCCGATCCCAGTAAGAATGGGTAAAAAATAAATGAAGTTTGAGGGGATCGCCACCCTGTACGGGAGCCGGTTGGGGAGTCTGTTCGGCAACCTGGTCGGCAGTTTGGAGATGGGGGTACGTTTCCTGGAGGGCCGTGCCTAGGGTTTTGAGTCCTGTGCCAGCATCAAAAATAAAACGCTGATCTCGAATGCACAGTTCTACACAGGCCGTGTTGCCGCCATATCGCAGAAATTCTTGACCTGGCGTGGGAATATTACCGCGAACGCCCCAAAATCGGAGGTACTGATCTGTAGAAGGGGCCATAGGGCGGGGTGGTATCACATCTGTGGACATTCAAGGGGACTCAGAGTGTAATTTCAATGTGTAACTTCAATCATTCAAGAGTAAATTAAGAGCAATTAAGACCAATTTGTTTAGCCGATGCAGTGATTTCATACCACTTCGCTCAAGCCAATGGCATCAGTCGATGGCATCAGTCGATGGCATCACCCCATTTAATCACGTATAATCACGTAATCACGCCACGCCATTACTTAACCCCATCACTTGACCCCATCACTCTATTTACATCTAATCAACCTTAATCAACCAATGCCCCTGTCAGGTATCCAAAATTTGCCTTTATCCTACCCTAATTGGTCGTGACTGGGGAGGGCTTTGTTAGAGAGTTCGGGCAGCCGGTTCAGGGGCGAGAACTTTATACCGCAGAAAAACTTCATTGCCGATCGTTTCTGCCTGTAACAATTCTAGGGAGATGGCGGCAGTTTCCAACCATCCCCTACCGCCCACGGGGGTGGGTGCGGTGTCCCCCCCCAACAGCAGCGGACAGAGGGTAAGATGCAGTTCATCGATCGCCTGTTGATGCAGTAAGGAAGCCACAAGAGTTCCCCCCCCTAAGACCACCAGGGAACGAATCCCTTGCTGGATCAGCCGCTTGCCGATGGGTTGCCAGTGGAGGTCTGAGCCATCCTTTTCCCGTTCCGGGGGGAGGTTCTGTCCGATTAACACCTGGTCAAAGACCTGGGATACAGCGGGATTCCACCACTGCCCTAGGGGATCTTGGCTGGTCAGGAGCCAGCGGGGAAAGCCTTGCTGAAAAAAGCGCCAGTGGGGATCCAGTCGCCCCGATCGGGAACAGAGGATCTGAATGGGTTGAGGGGGTTGTCCTCGGTTTTGGCGCTGGGCTAGGAGGGTGGGATCGGTGACCCCTAAGCTCGTACCATAGGCTCGCAGGGTTCCGGCTCCCAGGAGCACCGCATCGGCTAGGGCAATTTGCTGTTCTAAATAAAGACGATCGATCCCTGAGCCAAAGCGGGCCGCCTGCCGTTGACGATCGGCAATTTTACCATCCGCACTCATGGCCAAAACCACGGTCGTATGGGGACGATCGCCCCTGGACTCCCCCACGGCCTCGCCTCGAAACTCCCTCACCGTCTCACCCCTGGACTCGCTCATGCCCTTACTGGTACAGGATAAAATTGATACATTAATTACGCTGAAATTACGCTGAGTGTAAGTATAAAACCCACCGCGATCGTAACGATCGGTAGTCCTCTGAGGGGATCTAGGATGGATTCAGAGCCGATCAAGTTCAACAAGTCTTCTAGATCATGCGGTAGACTGGGAACCAGGTTTTATTTTTTCCTCCCTACTGCCTCGTTGTCTCAAGGACTCGTTCATGTCTTTCAAGATTGAAACCGGATTGTTCCTCCTCGATGAATTTACGGATTGCCATGCCATCCTAGGTGTTCCCGTCGAGGCCGATGCCAAGGTTATCCGTAAACGTTACCTGAAAGTTGCACAACGGCTACACCCGGATAGTTTTATTGACTGTAGCGAGGAGGAAAAAGAATTGGCCACCCAGATCTTCTCAAAAATGGTGGGGCCGGCCTACAACACCCTCTGTAAGGATCGGGAACGTAAGGAATATCTGCTGGTGATTGGTCTGAAGGGCAAACAGGGGTTGCAACAGCGCACGTCCATCGCTGGCTTTTGTAACCTAGCTCGGCAATTGGGCAGCAGCAATAATGTGCAGGCAGATTACACCAAGGCGGTGGAGGAACTGAGTGAACTTCAATATGAGGATCTAAGCAAAAGCATCCAGATTACGGGATACCTGAGTGAACTGAATTTGGTCTACCTCATGCGTCGAGAAGCAGGGGATCAAAAGGTGGCCCCGGCCCGATCGACCCCCACCCCTACTACGACGGCTACCACTGCTTCCCCCCCCTCTACTCCGGCTGCTGGCCCTACGCCCAGTAATGCCACCAGTGCCACCAGCCCTCCCCCCGCAGCCAAGCCCACGATTGTAGAAGGCTATTTACGCCGGGCGGAAGAGTACATGGCCAAGAATGCTTTTGCCCAGGCCATTTTAGAATTGCGGGATGCCCTGAATATGGCTCCTAAGGATAGTCGGTGCCATAGTTTAATGGGGATGGTTTATCTGAAACAAAATCAATTGACCATGGCGAAGGTTTCCATTAAACGGGCTTTGGAGTTAAATCCCCAAGATTCCAATGCCCTCAAGGTAAAACTCCAGTTAGAGCGCTTGGGTCAAAGTTTAGACCCTAAATCCCCTCCGGCCGCTGGCACGAAACAGAAGCCTAGTCCCTCCGCCAGTAAGAATCCCAATAAGGGGAGTGGGGGCAGTGGGGGCTTCCTTGGTGGGTTATTTGGAGGTAAGAAAAAATGATCTATCAGCCGCCCAGGGGAACCCGTGATTTATTGCCGTTGGATGTTACTCAAAAGTCCTGGATTGAAGCGGGGTTGAGTCAGGTTTTTGAGGCTTGGGGCTATCATCCGATTATTACGTCTACCCTAGAACGGTTAGACACCTTAATGGCGGGGGGAGCGATCGATCGGGGGGCGGTGCTTCAGGTGTTGCCCAGTGAAGATGGGGATTTAGGCCTGCGCCCAGAGGTGACGGCTTCCATTGCGCGGGCGGCGGTGACCCGTTTAGCGTCGGCCTCCTATCCGCTGCGGTTGTATTACACCGCCAACGTTTTCCGACAAATTCAACAGGGGGGACGGAACCAACCCCAGGAGTTTTATCAAACAGGGGTAGAACTCTTAGGCAGTGAGGCGTTGATGGCGGATGCGGAAATTTTATTGCTGATTACGGATTGCTTAGCCAAATTAGGACTGCTGCCCAAGGCTCCCCAGGATCCCCAGGAACGGGGAATGCCCTGGTGTTTGGTGTTGGGGGAAGCGAGCCTCACCCATGGGTTATTAGAGCCTTTTCCGGCGGAGGTGCGGTCTCAGGTGATTCAGACGATCGCGACCCTCGATCGTATTGGGTTAGAGACCTTGAATTTGTCTCCCGAACTGCGGCAGCGGGCTTTAGCGATTTTGGATTTGCGGGGTGACCCGGATACGGTGCTAGACAAGGTGGGACAGTTTGATCTGTCTCCTAGTCAGCAGGAACGGGTCAAGAATTTGCAGCGGATTTTAGATCTCTATCGATCGGGTCTGGGTCAGCGGTTTCCCCAGATTAAAACCCAGGTGCCGGTGGTGCTGGATCTCAGCTTGGTGCAAACCTTTGACTATTACACAGGGTTAATTTTTGAGGTGGTTCACCAAAGCGAGGCGGGCCAGTGGGTGTTGGGTCAGGGGGGCCGGTACGATCAATTGTTGGGCATTTACCATCCCCAGGGGAAAACCCAGCCCGGTCTAGGGTTTTGTTTGAATGTGGAGCCCTTACAGCAGGTGCTTTTAGCCCTGGGCCAACTGCCCAATTTAACCCCTTCCAGCCAGTGGTTAGTGGTGGCCTATACCGAACAGGCCCAGTCGGAAGCCCTGGCCTATGCTCAAAAACTGCGGGAGTCCTCTGAGTTGGTGCGGGTGGAATTGTATTTAGACTCTGTGGCGGATCCATCGATCGTGCAGGCGTTTGCCCACGATCGTCGTATTCCTCGCATTGCCTGGATTCGGCCCGGTTCCCTACCGGAAATTGAAGTGTTGCACTAGGGAAGGCGGAGGGTTGTGGATTTAAAACAAGTCATTATCGCCTACAAGGCCCGTGACCCCTATTCCCAACGAGTGGCAGAGCGCTGTGGTAAGGAATTGGAAGGCTTAGGCTGTCGCGTTTTAATTGGCCCCTCAGGCTCCAAGGATAATCCCTATCCTGTCTTTTTAGCCTCCGTTTCCCACCCCATTGACCTAGCGATCGTGATTGGGGGGGATGGGTCTGCTTTGGGGGCGGCTCGTCACCTAGCACCGGAGGGCATTCCCATTTTGTCTATTAATGCGGGGGGGCACCTGGGTTTTTTGACGGAGCCTGCGGAGATTTTAGACCATACCTCTCTCCTCTGGGAGCGCATCACCACCGATCGCTATGCCGTCCAACAACGGATGATGCTTCAGGCCATGCTCCACGAAGGGAACCACACCAACCTGGAACCCCTGAGCGATCGTTATTTTGCCCTTAATGAAATGTGCGTCAAGCCCGCCGCCGTCGATCGTACCGCCATTGCCATTTTGGAAATGGAAGTAGATGGGGAAATTGTGGATCAATACCATGGGGATGGGTTATTAGTCTCCACCCCTACGGGTTCCACGGGCTATACCGTATCCGCCAACGGCCCCCTCGTCCACCCCGGCCTCGATGCGATCGTGGTAACCCCTATTTGTCCCATGAGCCTCTCCAGCCGCCCGATCGTTTTGCCTGCGGGCTGTGTGATTAGCATCTGGCCCCTAGCGGATTTAGATCTGAGTAATCGGCTGTGGATGGACGGGGTACAGGCCACCTCCATTTGGCCAGGGCAACGGGTGGATGTGAAAATGGCAGAATGTTACGCCAAGTTTCTAATTCTGCGGGAAAATTACTCTTACTACACCACCCTGCGGGAAAAACTTCAGTGGGCCGGGACTCGGCTGCACCACGTCAATAATCACCGCAATTAATCCCTCCCCTAATCGTTAGCTAATATGGAGACGATCGTGCGATCGGTCATTTAAGATCGTCATGGGAAAAGAGAGCCTCACCCCTATAATTAGTGGATAAACTGATCAAGTCTCAAAGAGTCGGAGCCAGTCGGTGCGGATTTTTAAGAATGTCACAGAATTAATTGGGCGAACCCCCCTCGTCATGCTCAACCGCATTCCCCAGGCTGACGGCTGTGGGGCCCAAGTGGTGCTGAAGTTAGAAGGCATGAATCCTTCAGCCTCCGTGAAAGATCGCGTTGCCATGAATATGATTGAAACGGCGGAGCGCGAAGGGCTCATTGAACCGGGCAAAACAACCCTCGTGGAGCCAACGTCTGGCAATACGGGCATCGCCCTGGCCATGATCGCAGCGGCCAAAGGGTATCAACTCGTGCTGACCATGCCCGACAGCATGAGCGTGGAGCGGCGGGTCATGCTCAGTGCCTATGGGGCCCAGTTGGAATTGGTGCCCGGTGGCGAAGGCATGGCGGGGTGTATTCAGCGGGCCCAGGAGTTATTGGAAGAACTGCCCCACGCCTATATGTTGCAGCAGTTTCAAAATCCCGCCAATCCTGAAATGCACCGCAAAACCACCGCCGAAGAAATTTGGACGGATACGGAAGGGACGATCGATATTTTGGTGTCAGGCGTAGGCACCGGGGGAACCATTACCGGCCTTTCCGAAATGCTGAAGGTTTGGAAACCCTCCCTCCAGTCGATCGCCGTGGAGCCAGCCACCAGCCCAGTCCTGTCTGGAGGGAAACCTGGCCCCCATAAAATTCAAGGACTAGGAGCCGGATTTATCCCCGGTGTATTGCGGGTAGATCTCATTGATGAAGTGATTCCCGTAACCGATACAGAGGCCATTACCTACAGCCGCCGTCTGGCCCGGGAAGAAGGCTTACTCTCCGGGATTTCCACCGGAGCGGCGGTCTCTGCGGCCATTCAAGTGGGGAAACGATCGGAAAATCAGGGCAAACTCATCGTCGTCATTCAGCCCAGTTTTGGAGAGCGCTACCTGAGTACGCCGCTGTTTCGGGATTAGCCAGGGCTAGCCCAAGGATAGGTGGCTTGTTTTACGGCTTCATAATTTTGATTCAAAGCCGGTTCTAACCACAGGATTGCCGCAATCCGTCGAGCCATCTGACTCACTTCCTGTATCTCCTGACGGTGTAGAGGACGACCTAAGACCGGTTCTTCTCGATAACTGAGCCATTTTTTAATCACCTGATAGCCACCAATCGTGTAGTTCCACACAGGCTCAGGAATATTTTGCCAGTAAGCGATTTCGTTGAGATAAATATCATAGGTGTGTGTTCCTAGAATTGCCCGATCCGAAGCATTCAAGGTTTGTATCTCTGGCAAAGTATAGGGACGTTTCTGAAGGTTTCCCTTACCTGGCATAGTAACTCCATCTTTGCCCAGATGGCCCCATCCCGCCGTCAGTGCTAAATCCGTATCTCCATTCAGTTTCCCTCCACCAACCTTGGTAATAACCCCTATACTGCGTAAGCTTTGGTCTAGTATTCCTGTGCTAACCCCTACTACTTTGGTTTCCGTGTCTAAATAGTTAGCAATTTGCTGCCCTAAGCCCGCTGAAGCTAAAAGTAAGTCTCGGTTATTAGGCAGAGGAATACGGGGAAAATCTTGTCGGATTCCATCGGCATTTTCTTCCAGATACTGGGGCGCGTATCCCATAGCTAAGGTGTGCATCCAAAGCAAAATAGCAATCTTTGGATCCTCATCAGGATTCGGTAAACCCAAAGCCGCCAAGTAGTGACGGGCAGAGGGGGAAAGATTAGCCACAGGACGATCGACTTCTGGTTTTTCCCCTAGCATTTCCAACAAAATGAGCCTATCTTGAGCTTTAAGACGCGCCCCATTCATCAGTTGTAAAGGAATTGCAACGGCATCAGGCGTTAATAAATGGTCATCTGATAGACAGGGGGTAAAGTAAAAAGGAACGCCTTCCATATCTTTTGCTGCTTTGAAGCGAGTCAAGAGAAATTTATTCCCGGCCCAGCATTGCTTCCACAGGGCAGGACGAGGTTCATTCCATACAGGTCTAATTCCAGTATAATAACACCAACGTACATCAAAAGGTCTAAGAGAATAGCGTATTAACTGATTAGGATCAAATCGTTCTTTTAATAGAATTTTTCTTCTAGTGATTTTTGGATCAAATCTAGCTTGAGGCTTGACTAAGCCATAATCCAAAGCTTTGTATGCTTCCCAATCTAAATCAGGATTAAAATAAGCTTTCATTCTTTTTTCTAGCGCACTTCGATCGATATCTATTAATGCCCCGCCTCGTTTTTCCATTAAGCCATTACTAGGGGGAACCACACAAATATCTGTTACTTTTACCCATTCTAAGTAATGAGGCTCAATTTGTGATGGGCGAAATGAGAAACGAGTTTCAGCAATGGGGTGGGTAATCGTGTATTGCTGTTGAAAATTATCTGCTTGGAGACTATTCAGAATCTCCGATCGCTTACTCACGCCCCAAAAATGGCGAAAGTAGGTTTGTGGTTCAGAATGTTGTAAACCTGTTTGAATCATGAGTGCGATCGCTGTTCCAGTACGAATCCCCTCTCGATTGTATGAGGTAGAAAAAACAGAGGGATCGGGATGACCATCTGGGGTTAATTTTCCAGTCTCACGGCTATCTCCATTCAGACAATCAAACCAAAGTTTATCAAAAACTTTTAAAAACCGCTGACGCATGACCACATAGGATGGATCACTGAGGTAAGAAAAATTAGAAATAAAACACACAATTCCCCTAGGAATCGCCTGCTTAGTAATACAATGCTCAGCAATTCGGAAGAAGCGGGTATATAAATCATCTAAGTTAAACTTTTTGATTTTCCATTGTTCAATTAAGCCTTGTTTATACCGATCGATTAGTCCATCTTCCTCTTTTGGACTGACTCCAGCATAAGCATTGTAGGGTGGATTTCCTAACACAACTAAAATCGGTTTACCTCGTTTAACCTTATCAGCAGCTTCTCGCTCTTCCTGTAGTTCAGGATAATTCAGCGTTAATTGTTGAAATTTTTGCTTGGCTTGATCGTCCGGTGGTTCCCAACCCACAAGCGCATTGGTAAGGTATATACCGACCCGCTCCCGATCGTCCTGCAAGGGTGTACCTAAGTTCTGCAATAGCAAACCTAATTGTAAATGGGCAACGACAAAGGGAGCGGTCAAAATTTCAAATCCAAATACCCGATTTTTAGCTGCTTCCTTGAGATCTAAACCCGTGAGCGCATCTTCTCCCTTTTCAATCAGCGTTCGGTTAATTCGTTTCAAAACCTCCACCAAAAAAGCCCCTGTACCACAGCAGGGATCCAGAATATAAACATTTTCGTCCGCTAAACCATCCACAATCCCTAACTCTTCTCTTAAGACAGTATCCACACGAGTAACCATATATTCTACGATTTCTGGTGGGGTATACCAAACCCCTAAGTCTTTACGTAATTGAGGGTCAAAGGCTTCTAAAAAAGGCTCATAAAAATATTGAACGGATTGCCCCTCATCAAACTGGGCAAAAAAGGATTCCCGATCGACTCGATTGAGTGCCTCACCCGCCCAATCTAAAACCTCGACAAGATCCAATCGCCCTAAATGGGTTGGGGTGGCTACTTTTTCAAATAAGGCTCTCACCATTGGCACATGGAGCGACCAAGCGGCAGTTTGCCAATCAAAATAGCCCCGTCTTGCGCCTTGTTTATGCCATAAAACCCAGGCTGAAAAAATTCCATAAAAAAGTGTTTGAATTAAGGTTGATTTGAAGAAACGATCGCCTTTTTTATCCTGAAACGTAATACCTAAGGCATCCTCTAATGCTGTCCGAATACTTTGTAAAGCAGGTAAATCAAATTTATTAATGCGGGCTTTTGCATCTTTGGCATAGGATGCTAAAAACCAAGCCAGATCTTGAGGTGAAGCGATCGTTGCCTGTTGAAGCATCACCCGCTTGAGATATTCAGTGATTTGCTCTTCCTGTTCTTGAGCAAAGGCGCGAGGATTTTGAGCCTTTTGCCAAAATTCCTTTTCATTTGCTGCTAGGCGATAGGTTTCTAACTTAGCAGGTTGCCCATTCCTGTCTTGTCCAATTAAAACAAAATCACGATAGTTAGTCACCAATATCTGACGGTACTGCCTCCAGTATTTAGAGATCTGTGAAGTCTGGGCGATTACCCAAGCGTCATCACCTGTACCCTTAACTTCCAGCACACCCCGTTCTGGATTTTGGGGATCGTTCGGTTGAGTAATGGTCTGTGCCTCCGACGATCGCTGGTACTGTCGTGCGGTAAAGAATCCCCCATCTGGCATACCCGCCCCTAGGTTTTTGAGTTGCATAAAACAGCGGACTTTGGGCTTAAGGGTTGAGCCGATCGCATTGAGAAAATTAACGAGGGGAGCATAGTAAGAAGTTTCTTGAACCGCAGAGCCTGTTGCTCGGATGTTGCGTAGGTCTTGAATATATTGCTCAAAGGGACTCATGATGTTTTTGTGATGATTTGGGATTTGGGAGGGATGTTTTTAGAAGACAGGTTCAAGAATAGTGAGATTTCAAAACTTAAAACTCAAAACTCAAGAGGGCATCTCTTGTAAATGTAAGTCTTTCAGGGTAGGAATAAACATTGAGTCAAAGGTTGGAATAGTAGGTGCCGATCGTTTCATGCAAAATCCGGGCTTTAGGGTAGGTACTCTTAATTAATAATACTGGTGGACTACAGCTACAAACAATGGGGAGACTAGTCAGATAATGCGTAGGAGTTTTTCAATCCTCTCAATCGTTTGGTGGGGCGTTACCAAACTACTGATGGTTTTCGGTAAGATTCTCACTCAAGAACTGGACTTAAATCCTCCTACAATACCACTCAATCGATTAAAAAATTCACTTAAGCCGAGCGTTCGACCTCCCCACTTAAAATATTGCATACATTCATGATAGGTGTAACCAGGCAAGTGTCCCTCTGGAGATTGTAAATTACAGGTTAGTTGGGGAATTTCATCCTCTAAAGTCTGAGCTTGCCAGCCAACACGTTCAGCAAATTTGCAATTCAGTTCCCCCCCCAAACGATCGCCATAAATTTCGTAGTCTTCTCCCAGAATGGCACCTAGATCCATCCAGATTCTCAATTGAATACTGAATCCAAACCTACCTGAACTATGTTTTACCCAAAGATGATCCACCGCCTGCCAATCTTTACTCATAACGCGATCGATAGCTCGCCTCAGCCAAACTCTATCCGAAACATTGTCCTGTAATGGGTGAGAAAGTGCCCACTCTTTTATATGTTGATAGCTGCGATTAGTTATTTCTAGCATCAGTCGATTTGTTTCAAGATCGGCAGAATACCATTCTTGATTTATAAGTAATATTTCAAGACTATTAAAGTCAATATTTAGCTCAATCTGATCCTCTGGTGAATTCATAAATCCTCTAACAAAGATTGAATGTAACGATCGAGGTGTTAGAACCATTTTTTTGCTAATCTGGCTAGTCTTGCACCGAGATTATCTAACTGTCGAATACGATCGTTGGCATTACCATACCATGTTGTATTTCCCTGCTGCTGACAAAGCCGTGCGGCTTTCTGGAAATCTCCCCGTGCTCGTTGGTCTTCGTTGAGTTG
>DALYGI010000003.1:29173-31256 GCA_031971595.1 Prochlorotrichaceae cyanobacterium CTOTU29312 | reverse complement strand
CGCAGTTTTACGGGTAGTTGTTGCCGATTTTTTGTCCACTGATCTTATCACTGATTCACTGGAACCTCCCCCGCATAGCAATCCTCTTTCCAGGCTACTTGATTCCGTCCTAACACTTTGGCTTCGTAGAGTTTACGATCGGCCTGTTGAATCAAGTCTGCTAGGGAGAGATAGGTTTTCCCCTCTGTGCAACTGATCCCTAAACTAAGGGTGACAAAGGCACTATCTTTGACTTGGGAGGTCTTATGGGGAATTTTCAGACCCATAACTTCGTTCCGAATCCGCTCCGCCACCTGCACCGCAGTGCTCAGGGATGTATTGGTTAAGACGATCGTAAATTCTTCCCCTCCGTAGCGGGCCCCAATATCCACGGGCCAGCGAATGGAGGAGCGAATGACCTGCCCCACCTGTTGCAAACACCGATCGCCAGCGGGATGGCCGTAGGTATCGTTAAACCGTTTAAAACAATCCACATCGCACATAATCAGGGAGAGGGGCTCACCGAATTCCAGATACCGATTCCATTCTCGATCGAGGGCATTGTCTAGGGAACGGCGATTAAATAAGTTGGTCAGATCGTCAATATAGGCAATACTTTTAAGTTCTTGATTGGCCGCTTCTAATTGATTATTTGTACTGGTGAGACGATCGTGGAGTTCACCCATTTTTAAGAGTAATTGAACCCGTCGCCGCAACACTACCCAATTAATAGGCTTATGGATATAAGTAGATCAGACAAAGTAATGGGCGCTTTAAATCGGCTGAAAGCCCTATTCTGCCGTCATTGATAGATCCCCTTATTTAGCCTGGCCTACTTAGTCCGTTGCCCCCGCATCAAACGCCGCATCCACAAATTTATCATCATCCAAACCCGTGATCATTAAAATGGGCAAGGTTTGCAAAGGGGCTTTTTGGCGAAGATGGGAGCAACATTCAAAGCCATCCATAATGGGCATGGAACCATCTAATAACACCAAATCCGGCTGTACGTCCTGGTACATGGCCAAGGCTTCAACCCCATTTTTGGCCTCCACGATGTAATACTCATCCGGTTCTAAAACTTTTTTGACCAGTTTACGAATTAACGGATCATCATCCACTAGCAAAATGGTGAATGATTGTGAACTGGACGGATCTAAAATTTCAGAAGTTGGGTAGTTTCGCATTGCCCATGCACTTGCTTAAGGGGGATCCACACTGCTTATCCCTCAGTGTAAGGGATTTCACCCCAAATAAGCTAAGGGGTACCAAAATATCAAGGTCTTACCCTAAGCGATCGTCACGGTGCCTTTGAGGTAATCTTGGAGGTGACGATCGTGGTCATGACTGAGTTTGCCTAGGGGCAGGGCGTGGGGGGGAATGGCTTTGACCTCACTAATTTCTAAGGTGTCGGTGCAGTTTCCTTCTGCAATAACTTCCGCAACCTCCGCAACTAAGGTGACACAGACAGAATGAATCCGAGGATCCCGACGGGGATGGGAATAGACCCCCACCAAACGGGTAATGGTTTTGAGGGTAAAGCCAGTTTCTTCTTTAAATTCCCGCGATGCCGCTTGAGCGATCGTTTCGCCCCAATCCACCAGTCCGACGGGCAAAGACCACTGACCATTATCCCGCCGCCGCACTAAAACAATGGATCCTTCCGGGGTGATTCCAATGATTGCAACGCCCACCAAGGGATGACGAAAGATCAAACCTGCTAAGGTGTAGGCGTATCGCCACAATTGCTTAAACATCAGAAAATCACCATTAAAACTGAATCTATCGTTCAATATCTTTGGCAGGCTTTGATGGTCTGTGACGGTCTATATCTTTGGCAGGCTGTGACGGTCTGTGACGGTCTATTTTGAACTTTTTTGACCCTTACCCCGCCGACTGGATGCACGACTGGAAGAGGTTTTGGCGGAACGATCTGCTGGACGATCGCTGGTGGCTTTGGTTTTGCTGCTTTTGGCTCTGGATTTTGTGGAGTTTTTTGCAGCGGCCATGTCCTCAGGAGAGGTCGCAGAACTTGCATCCTCAGAAGAAGCTGAATCCTCCGTATCCTCTAAACCAGTTATATCCTCTGAAGAAGATATATTCT
>DALYGI010000003.1:14196-29073 GCA_031971595.1 Prochlorotrichaceae cyanobacterium CTOTU29312 | reverse complement strand
GTTTGAGCTTGAACCCGATCAACTTGATTGGGGTTAGCCCCGTTCGTTTGATCAGCCTGGGCTAGCAACGATTCCGCAAAGGCCAGGGCATCTTCAGCGGATTCCCCCCCCGCGAGTTCTGCAAGTTCTTGACTCCGGGCACGACGATCGTTTAAAGGCTGCACTTGAACAAAAGTACGATCGTCCATCACGGTTTTAGACACCTTGAAATGACGATCGGCTAGGGCGGCAATGAGGGGCTGGTGAGTGACACAGAGGACTTGGTGTTGTTGGCTCAGTTGTTGTAGTTTCTGGGCAATGGCTTGGGAAACCCGACCGGACACCCCCACATCAATTTCATCAAAAATGAGGGTACCCACGGGATCAATCTGGGAAAAACAAGCCTTAAGAGCCAAGAGAAAGCGGCTCATTTCTCCGCCAGAGGCAATTTCCCCCAAGGGCTGAAGAGGCTCCCCAGGGTTAGGACTAAACAAAAAGGTAATCTGATCTGCGCCCGTAGCCGTGGGTTCAATGGTCTTAAGCTGAACTTGAAACTGCACCTTTTCCATGGCGAGGGGTTTGAGTTCCGCAATCAGGATTTGTTCCAGTTGACTGGCCGCCTGACGACGTAAGGTACTGAGACGATCGCAGGTGGTTTGGAGGTGGGCTTGGGCCGCTTGATGGGCCGCTGTCAATTCTTCTAAAGATTCGCTGCCCCCAGTCATCAGGGCCAGATTGTGCTGAATTTGTTCGTAATGGGCCATCACTTCCGCCAAGGTGGGGCCATATTTCCGACAGATCTGCTTGAGTTCAACAATGCGGGCTTCTACCTCCCCTAAACGATTTTGATCCGTTTCGACACTTTCCCCATAGGTGTTAATCTGTCGCCCCGCTTCTTCAATTTGGGTGAGGGCTTCACTAACCATTTCCAAAATGGGGTTTACCTCTGCATCAAAACCACTCATCTCCTGAAGCAACCGCTCCGCCTCTCCCAGCAAATCCGCACAGGCAATCCCCCCCTGATCATTTTGGTAAAGGGCTTGGTAAACCGCATAACTTTTTTGTTGCAGTTCCACCGCATGGCTCAGGCGTTGCTGTTCCTGAAGCAAGAGATCCAATTCGTGGGGATCCTCCAGATTCGCCGCCGCCAGTTCCTTCGCCTGATATTGAAACAGATCTAATTGTTGTAAACGATCGCTTTCGGCCCTGCGCCGCTGCTCTAACCTTTGGGCTAAGCTCTGAGCCTCCCCATAGGCCCCAGCCGCCTGCTGACGCTGTAGCCACACCTCCTGTCCCCCAAAACTATCCAGCCAGTCCCGTTGCAGATTCGCCTGCCCCAGTTGCATCGTCTGTCCCTGGGCCGTAATCTCCAAGAGCCGATCGCGCAGATCCTCCATCTGTTTTTTCCCTAGGGGAACCCCATTGAGGCGAGAACGGCTGCGATTACTATTGGTATGGATTTCCCGCACACACACCAGGGTATCCATCTCCGGCGTAATTAATCCTTGAGACTGTAACCATCCCTTGAGATCCACCGGCAGCGCAAACCTAGCCTCGATCGTAGCCTGTTGGTGCCCCGTCCGCACCGCCCGCCCCCCGACCTTTCCCCCCAGCGCCGCATCGATCGCATCCAAAATAATCGACTTCCCCGCCCCAGTTTCTCCCGTCAGGACATTCAAACCCGGACTTAATTCTAGTTGCAGGGATTCAATCAGAGCAAAATTTTCAATTTTGAGAGACAGCAACATAGTTAGGGAATAGGGGATAGGGAATAGGGAATAGGGGGTAGGGAATAGGGGGTAGGGAATAGGGAATAGGGGGTAGGGGATAGGGGGTGGGTTTGCTGGATCAGATTGAAATTTTAGATTTAAATTCTAGGGAACAGGAAATTGTTTTGAATTTATTGGGAATTGGGAATTGGGAATTGATGGCGTGTGCAATTTAAGTACCGAGACACCTGGTTCCTCCTAGAACGAAGCCCAATCTCTTGATGGGATGTCCCCAGAAACCGGGGATCTGAGAATAGTTGCACATCGCGTGAATTGGGAACCCGTTACAGGCTTACTACAGACTAACCTATTCCCATAACCAGAGACCAGAGAAAAGTCCTAAACCCAAAACTATTCCCTATTCCCCATTCCCTATTCCCTATTCAAACCTCGATAGCTATAACGCTCAAAACTGCCTTCATTAATCGTATTCCAGGCGTATAGACGATCGCGGAAGGCTTTCCAGGTCTCAAAAATTGCTTTAAAGTCCGCATCTTGGGCGGCAAATTCATCAAATAAACTGTTTGTGGCTTTTTCCGCAGCGGCTAAGATTTCGTCACTGTAGGCCCGCAGTTTTACCCCTTCTTTAACCAAACGATCGAGGGCTTCATTGTTCCGGGCATCGTACCGAGCTAACATAATTAAATTAGCTTCGATCGTGGCGGTGCGAATGGCCTCTTGGTATTCCGGTGGCAGTTTATTCCACTCATTTAGATTTACCTGAAACTCTAAAGTGGGGCCGGGTTCCCACCAACCGGGATAGTAATAATATTCCGCAACTTTGTGCAACCCTAATTTTTCATCGTCGTAGGGCCCCACCCATTCCGCCGCGTCGATCGCTCCGGTTTGCAATGCCTGAAAAATTTCACCACCGGGGAGGTTTTGCACTGTAACCCCCAATTTGCCCATCACTTGCCCCCCTAGTCCAGGAATCCGCATTTTTAGACCCTGTAAATCTTTAACGGTGACAATTTCCCGCCGAAACCATCCCCCCATCTGTGTCCCCGTATTGCCCGCAGGGAATTGAATCACATTAAATTTTTTGGCGTAGAGGTCTTGCAGCAGTTGTAAACCGCCCCCCTCATACAGCCAGGCGTTTTGCTGTTGAGCCGTAAGCCCAAAGGGAACCGCAGCGCCAAAAGCAACAGCCGGACTTTTGCCCACGTAGTAATAGGCGGCGGTATGACCACAGGGAATGGCTCCCTGAGAAACCACATTCAACACCTCTAGGGGTGGGGCCAGTTCTCCCCCCGCACGGGGATCGAGGATGAATTTCCCCCCCGTGAGCGCCTTCACCCGATCGGCAATGGTCTGAGCGCCACCGTAAATGGTATCCAGGGCGGCGGGCCAACTGGTGGCCATCTGCCAGGTAATGGTGGGTAAAGTGGCACTTGAGGAACTCCCAGAGGGATTTTCTGAGGGGGCAGAGGAAGACGATCGACTTTGGCAGGATCCTAAAGCAAGACTCGCTGCGGCCCCAGTCAGAGCAGTTTGTAAAAATTGTTTGCGATTCACGGCAGAATTATCCTCTGAGGTACTTGTTTTTTATACTTTAGTTCCCGCATGGAGTTCCCGATATGGTGAGTTTCCCACTGCTGACCTCCACCCTGGGCTGTAGGTGCCTGGCGGTTAGGCAGGTGAACGTTACCGCTCCTGAGGATTCCGGTTCCCCTCCTGGGAGGGGCTAGGGGTGGGTATTCCGGTTCCTCTCCTGAGAGAAACTAGCCAGTTCCCCTCCTGGGAGGGGCTAGGGGTGGGTTTACCAGTTACAATAAACTACTCCCTAGCCTAAAACCTAAAATTTGCAATCTTCTCTGCGATCGTCCATGCGGAAGGCTCAATTTTAGGGTACAGTAAATTGGACTTGCTTACTGCCTGGGAACACGCATGGATTTTGGTGTTAGCTTTCTCTCTAAAAATGTAATGTTGCCCATCCTAGATTTCTTCTATGGATTGGTACCCAGTTACGGACTAGCGATCATTGCCCTGACGCTGGTTATTCGCTTTGCCCTTTATCCCCTGAGTGCGGGCTCCATTCGCAACGCTCGGCGGATGAAGATTGCCAACCCGGTTCTCCAGAAACGCCAACAGGAAGTACGGGAGCGTTACAAAGATGATCCCACCAAGCAGCAAGAAGAACTGAGTAAGCTTTTTAAAGAATTTGGCAATCCCTTGGCCGGTTGTTTGCCCCTCCTCGTGCAAATGCCCGTCCTGTTTGCCCTCTTTGCCACCCTGCGGGGCTCACCCTTCTCTGATGTGAACTATTCCCTCAACGTGCAAATTCTGCCCACGGAGAAAATGGAGCAGGTAGAGGTTAAAGCTTTGGCCAGTAAGACCCAGAATATCTATATTGCCGATGGTGTCCATACCCAAGTGACGGCGATTTTGCCCAGTGGCAGCCGGTTAGGGGTAGGAGAAAGCACTCAAATTCAATTCCAGTCTTCATCGGGGCAGCCCTTGCGGGAACTGATGGCGAACTACCCAGACACCAAACTGAGTCCCCGGTGGAGCATTATCAAGGGAGACGATCGGGCCACCATTGACGAATCTGGCGTGATTACAGCCTTAGAGCCGGGAGATATAACCGTCCAAGCCACCTTAAAAGGCCTAGCAGCCAGCCGAGGTTTCCTCTTCATTAAAGCCCTAGGGGAAGTTGGGGTAAAAGACAAGGAAACCGGAGCCATTCACTGGGACATTTTAATTATGGTCTTAGGGTTTGGAGCCAGCTTATTTGTGAACCAGTTGCTCTCCGGTCAAGGGGCTTCCAGCAACCCTCAGCAGGATACGGTCAACAAGGTGACCCCCTTAATTTTTTCGGGGATGTTTCTCTTTTTCCCCTTACCGGCGGGGGTTTTGATGTATATGTTGATTGCCAACATTTTTCAAACCGCTCAGACCTTTATTCTCATGCAGGAGCCCTTGCCGGAGAATCTCCAGAAGATTGTGGAAGATCAGGAACGCCAACTCGCCCTAGAAACCGGTGCCGCCCGCTTACCCTTTGAACCCACCTCCTCTAAAAAGGTGATGAAGGAAGGCAGTAAACCCCTAAAACCCAAGTCTGAGACCACCAGAGCCAACGGCACCAAACCCAGCGCGGGCAAAACCACCCCTAAGCCCCCCTCCGCTAAGTCTCCCAATCGCGGCAATAAGCCCAGCGATGGCTTTACGAAGAAAAAGTAAGATGTCTACCGAATTTGAAAATCATCTATTAGAGCAAGGCCGTCTCTGGCTCATGACCCTCTTACAGAAAATGGGCATCGAGGCGGCAGTTTCCGCAGAACTTCGTGAATCCCTAACCATCGGCCTAGAGGATCAAGAACACGATCGGGAAGGGTGGTTAACGATCGCTACGGGCTCTCTCGGCCCTGAAACCATTCAGACCTTAATTGGCAATAAGGGGGAAGTACTGGACTCCATTCAGTACATGATGAGCTTAATTGTCAATTTGCAATCCCAAGAAGGCATCAAAATGCCTTTTACCGTTGACATTAATCAATACCGCGATCGACGGTTAGCGGAACTCAAGCAAATTGCCGAAGAAGCCGTCAAACAGGCGCGATTTAGCCGTTTAGAGCAAGAAATCCTATCCCTATCCTCGGCGGAACGGCGACAGGTTCACTCCCTACTCAAAGACTTTGAAGACATCGAAACCTATAGCCGGGGCAAAGAACCCGATCGTCGTTTAGTCGTTAAATATTGCGAAACTAGACTGTAGGAGCCGGGTTTAAAATTGGCTGTTGAGAAGATTTATGATGTTCGTGTACAGCATCGTGCTTTAGGAGCGTAGATTATGGCTCAGACAACCGAAAAACGATCGTCAATAACAAACGGTAAAGCCTTATCCCTTTATGAACAGGATATTTTGCTTTGGGTAGAAGATACGGTAGCCAAACTCAAAGTTCGGGATTTTGAGAATTTGGATATAGAAAACTTAATAGAGGAAGTTGAGTCTGTGGGGATTTCTCAGAGAAAAGAAATTGTGAGTCGTTTAATTGTCATTCTAGAGCATTTACTCAAGCGACTTTATGTTAAATTCCCCCAAGAATATAATGGCTGGGAGCGTACTATTCGGACTCAGCGAGGTGAAATAGAAGCATTATTGGAAGAAGTGCCGAGCTTAAAAAATCAATGGGATGCTAGTTTTGATAAAGCCTGGAAAATCGCTTTAAAAATTGTAAATAAGGAATATCGTCATGTCAATTTCCCAATGAAATGGCCAAACGATCGCTCGATCGAAGCGATACTCGATCGGGACTTTTGGCTTGATCAGGAAAATTCTGAAAGCTGAGTTTAGGAGAAGATATTGCAAAACTTCCTGTTGCTCTGTCCAGGATAGTTGCTCCAGCAAAGTTAACATTTGATCCTTTGTAATGGTGAGCGTCGGCATCCCTCAAACCTCCTTACCTTGTTTAGAGTGATCTTGTTTTAGCATGATTGATCGGGCAATCCAAGCCAGCCCTAAAAATCAGCCGGTTTTGCCTAAAATATAATCAGTTCCTAAACTCGCCCCAACCCCCAGAGCGATCGTCATGACTAACCCCGCCAGCCAACCCGTCAAAATTCTCCAGAAAACTTATCATCTGCCCGTCCTCACGGGAGAAAACCTGAAAGAGATTCAAACCACCATCCAGCAACGCCAGAGCCTGATTAAAACCGGCGAAGAAGAAGTGGTAGAACAGGTAGAAGTGGAGGTAGAAGTCTTAGAGGATGTGATCGTCCATCGAGAAGAACAGGTTTCCGGTGGTTTATTTGGCATTGGACGCAAAACCATTACCCGTAAGGTACGGGAAAAACGCCCCAAAATCCAAAAGCAACAACGATCGCGGCGAGTCCGCAGACCCTTAAGCATCAACGATCGTTTTAACTGCCTAGAAGCCCAAATTCGGGACTACGATCGCTTAATGGCCTTGCTGAAGCGCCATAAGGTGGAGTATCAACGTTTTTTTGTGAATCTATCCACTGAAATTCAAACCATCATCGGGAGCAAGTGCCAGCAAATTGCAGCGATCGAAGCGGAACGGGAGCGTATTTATCAGAACGCTCAACAAAAGAATAACCGCGCTTTAATGGCCATGACCTTGCAGCAAAAACGCCAGGTGATTGACAGCCTAATCCTACTGGATAAAGCCGCAGTGCTAATGCTCAAGAAAATCAACCTGGTTAGCGAAGGCATCGACAAACTCAGCAGAGATAACGAACTCTCCAAGCAAGTCTTGGAAAACATGATGGCAGAACTGGGGGATTACAAAGATGCCATCGCCCTCCAACGTCAACTGGAAGCCCTTCAGCAAGAAATCGCAGAGATCACCAACGTTGCCATTAACTTTGAGCATTACCTTCAGCAATACTTAGGGCCATTTCAAGATTTGGTCAACGATGCCGCTAAGGTAGATGGTCAACTCTCGCGCACGGTGGAAGAAATCAGCCGATTGGCAGAGGAACTAATGGAAGCCAAAGGCGGCTTTTTTGACGTGTCGGGTGCAGAGCGAATTTCTGAAAGTTTACTCACGTTGGAAGTGGCTCGAATCCAAAAGCAAAGCCGCATTGCCGATGCCCTGGAAGCGGCTCAAAGTGAGCGGTATTTTGTGGATTTACGATCCTCGGAACTGTCGGATCAAACGGTGCAAGCGGTTTCCATTATGGAGCAAATTGAAAATATTAAAACCCACGTCGATCGTCAGCTTACGGGGCTTCAGGGCACCATTACCCTGCAACTAGAAGCGGAAAAAGACAACGAACTGGGTATAGCCCCCTCTGGGGAGGGGGTTGGGGGTGGGTTTACCCTGCCTGGAGAGAATCTGAGTTTTGAACTACCGAACAATGGCAGCACCCTAGAGTTTATCGCAGTGCCCGGTGGAACCTTGACCATGGAAGGTGGGCATCAGGTCACGCTGCAACCATTCCTGATGGGCAAATACCCCATCACCCAGCGGCAGTACCAGGCGGTAATGGGTCAGAATCCTTCAAATTTCAAAGGGGAGAATCGTCCCGTAGAGAAAGTAAACTGGCATGAAGCTCGATCGTTTTGTCAGAAGCTCTCGGAAATATTGGGGCAACAAATTGACCTCCCCAGCGAAACCCAATGGGAATGGGCAGCCAGGGGCGCAACCCAGAGCCAGGGATTTGAATATGCCGGAAGCAATAACCTGGATGAGGTGGGCTGGTATAGGGAAAATTCTGGCGGACAAACCCATCCCGTGGGGCAAAAGAAGCCCAATGAACTGGGACTGTATGATCTGAGCGGTAATGTGTGTGAGTGGTGTCAGGACAACTATACGAGCAATGCCAAAGACTTGCCCAGAGATGGTACTGCATGGCTATCTAGCGATGAATCGAAATTCCGGCTGTTGCGCGGTGGTTCTTGGTCCTTCAATGCTAGGCTTTGTCGCTCTGCCTTCCGCGACTTCAGCACCCCCGTTCTTCGTTTCGCCTTCATCGGTTTTCGAGTTGTGTGCCGTTCTTCCAGGACTCAGTAGCCCTATGCCCTTTAGTGCTTTTGTACTCTTCTCTTTGGTCTTTACCCTTTCCCTGTCCCTTGGGGGCCGGATTTAAAATTTCAAAAATCGGGTTTTTCCACAGGTGTCCGAGTTAAGATCTCCGGTTTCTTCTCGATGAAAAGCCAACACCAAACAGCGAAGACCAGGGAAACCGGAGATCTCGGTGCAACACCAACCAGATCCCCGGTTTCTTGGGTGGAAAACCCTAACTAGTTGACTTCATTCAATAAGAAACCAGGGATCTAAATTTGAGGAAAGAGGAGAAGCGATCGAGCTATTATTGAATCAATCAGATAAAAGATACTTTTCCGGATTAAAATTCTGTATACCCATACCGAGGAAATTATTCTATGGAAACCCAAAATCAACAGTTAGAACAATGGCGTGATGCCCTAGAACAAATTCTAGCTTACTATGTTGACTTACCCTATCGATATGGTGAGGTCAAAACCCACCTGATTATTAGTCACGATCGTAATCATTTCCTTTTACTCCATGAAGGCTGGGAAAATTATCGTCATGTTCATGGAACTCTTGTCCATGCTGAATTTCGTGATGATAAAATATGGATTCACTACGATGGTATTGAAGATGGAATTACTGATGATTTGGTAAAGTCAGGCGTTCCTAAGCAAAATATTGTTTTGGCTTTTCAGCCTCCCCATGTCAGGGCATATACTGACTATGCCGTTGCATAGTATAGTAAAAAATAAAAAACAATCCCCAGTTTTAGATACTTTGCATATTGCTTGTGCTGAATCTCAACAAGTCGATCGCTTTGTCACTGGTGACGATCGACTGATCAAAACGATCGCTTTTGTGGTTTTGTGGTGCTAACTAGATCCCCTGTTTTTGTTGGTTTTCTTCAGAGATTGTTGGACTATGTTGGAGAAGAAATTGGCGCACGACTAATCATTAAAACAGCTATTAAAATTAAGCTGCCCCCCAGCCAACTCAGGGGTGAAAGTCGATCGCCTAAGAACACGCTGGCCGTTACGATCGTTACTACGGGTTCCCAGGTGGAGAGGGTGGCCGCTGAGGTTGCTCCAATGCGTTTAATCCCAGCGAAGAGGGTCACCACGGCCAACGCGGTGGAAATAAGACCAATGGCTCCTAAGGCAGCCCAGCCCTGGGATGATTGGGGCAATGCCCAACCCCTCAATCCCACCAGCCCACTGTACACAAGCCCTGCTCCGGTCATCACCCAGGTTAAACAGGCCAGGGCCGATCGTTCTTGATGTAAAATTTTGCTGACTAAGAGGATATAAATGGCGTAGAGCCAAGCCATTACTACCCCTAACCCCAACCCCCAGGTGGAGTTTCCCCGATCGATGCCAATGGTCAAAATAACGCCCAGGAGGGAAAGCCCCAAGGCCACTAACTTTCGCCGTCCCAATGGTTCCCCCAGAAAAACCATCGCTAACCCGGTGACGATCGCGGGGTAGAGGTAGAGCAGGAGGGCCACTAAACTCGCGGGAATGAGGGTTAGGGCGGTGAAATAGCAGAGGGACTGGGCCACATAAATACTACCCATGGCCATCAACAGCAGACAATGGCGCAACCGGGGGGGAGGAATGCGCTGCACCCCTAACACCAGCCACAGCACGATCGCCGCCACATTAAACCGCACCCAGAGGAGACTCATGGGATCACAGCCCGACTCATAGACCCAATGGGCAAATACGGGCATAACCCCAAAACAGGTGGAGGAGAAAAGCACCAAAAGAATGCCCGACAGATTTTGCATTATGCAGGATGGATCGTAAACCTAAATCTAAAGCTCAAACTCAGAAATATTCCGCTTCCCCAAAGGGTTTGGCCCGCTCATCCTTCGGGGAGAGAAGGGGCGCACCAGAATCTATCAAGGGCCACTCAATGCCGATCTGGGGGTCATTCCAGAGAACAGCCCGATCGTACTCTGGAGCGTAATAATCCGTTGCCTTATACAATACATCCGCCCCGTCCGAAATCGTATAAAAACCGTGGGCAAACCCTGGCGGTATCCACAACTGCTGTTGATTAGCCTCACTTAAATAGGCCCCGCACCATTGCCCAAAGGTAGGAGAAGACGATCGTAAATCCACCGCCACATCAAACACTTCCCCACGGGTAACTCGGATCAACTTGCCCTGAACCTGTTGAATTTGATAGTGTAACCCCCGCAGCACCCCCCGACTCGATCGAGAATGGTTATCCTGGACAAAGTTTACCGTCAAGCCCGTAGCCTGTTGAAAGCGGCGATGGTTATAACTTTCCAGAAAAAAGCCCCGATCGTCCTTAAAGCAGGTGGGGGTCATTAAAAGCACATCAGGAATGGCCGTGGGTTGAACATCCATAGGAACGGAGTGGAAGAAGGGATAAGTTGTCAAAAAATAGTATCGCACTGTTGCGACTTAGGATATTCATCATGACCTAGCTAAATTTCTGAAGCATTCGTAAGTAAATGTAGGTTTTTCCGGTTCCTGTTTCCATTTCAACAGATAAAACCAATCCCTATACTCGTTTCAAACTGCCCCCCTGCTAAAGGTTGACCATCAAATTGAATTTTCATGGTTATTCAGTAGTAGTAATAGCTTCTAATACAGAAATCAACTCTGGTAGAGCAAGCTGGATAGTATCCCAAATAATCTCAAGATCTAGATCGTCATATTCATGAATTAGACGATTTCGCATTCCAATAACTTTAGACCAGGGAATAGTTGGAATTGAGGCTTGAGTGTCAGGAGAAATTCTCCGAGCAGCTTCTCCAATAATTTCAAATTGATGAGCGACCGCCGATTGACGCATCAAATCAAGTTCAAAAGTTTTCCAGTCAACCCCAGGAACAAAGTCTTGAGCGAGCTTTGCTGCATTCAACATATCTCTTAAATAATTTGCTTCACGCGGCAGCATAGATAACTTTGGCAGAGTTAAGAATAGTTTGACGACGTAAATAGTTTTGACTGCGTTCAATTCCCCGACGGCTGACTAAATCAACCTTTCTTTGAAAGATTTTTTGAATATCCTCTTCCATATCCACTAAATCGAGTAGTGTCCAATGGGCATCAGGAGCAAAGGAAACTAGAACATCAATATCACTGCTTTCTGGATGAAAATCATCTCGTAGAATCGAACCAAATAAAGCAAATTCAGTGATCTTCCAACGGTGACAGAACTCAACGATTTGCTGGTAATCAATTGAAACTTGTGTTTTTATCTTTTGAACGTTTTGCATGGCTACACTGTTTGTTTTTAGCTGATCGTTGCCCCGAAATGGAGAATCCAAACTAATAAATTGTTTTGGCTTAGGCTGGTTTTCTCCCTACCAGATACGTTTTACCACTTGGACTCGTTACATCATACTGCCCATCAGCATAATCATTTCTTGCCGTTAAATCACTTGAACTCCAAACATCTCTGGTTCTTTCCCCATATTGCGATGATGCTCCCCGAAAAGAAACAAATGCACTAATTTTCACGAAAACTCAAGGCGCTAGCCTTTACACCGCTTGGGGACTCAAGACAAAATGGCGGGTATGATCCACCTGAAGCCACCCCTGATCCCGCAGTTGTCCTGTAATGCGAGTAACTGTTACACGGGTAGTGCCTAGGGCGCTGGCTAAGTGCTGGTGAGTGAGGCGAATGGTAAGGCGATGCCCCCCCTCTACTGGCTGAGAAAAGTCTTCTTTGAGGAGCAACAAAAATTGTCGCAGACGATCTTCTACTCGCCGCTGACCCATTAGGGCTAACATCATTTCAGACTGCTGAAGGCGGCGGCTTAACCCTCGAAATAGATCCTGACCTAGTACGGGCGATCGTTCGATGTCTAGCCTGGAAAGGCTCATGAGATCCACCGCAGAGAGGGCAAAGGCATGGTAAGGATCCACTCTGGTTAAGGATAATCCTAGGGGAGTTCCTGGCCCGGCTAACCCCAAGAGCGCTTCCTCGCCCGTGGTATAGCTCGTACTCAGCAACACTACGCCTCGACAAACCACCAAGATCTGGTCATGGGGTAACGGAATGGTTTGTCCCGCCGGGTAAGACTGAAGCGCGTGATCTTGATAAGCCATCTCCAAACGCTGCCGCAGGTCGGGCGCTATGGCGGGCTGAGGGCTAGGAATAGTAAGCATAAAAATGCCTCGGAAGAATTCAGCAGGGTGCAGCACTGGCTGAAGTGTAACCCACAATACTGAAAGGTTAGGTAATCCTAGGGTTTAGGTGCGGTTAAGCTTTGGATAAGCGATCGGAAGGGAGAATGGGGCTAACCGTTGACCGCTATAATCTGAGTCTTCTACTGTTCAAATTTTCAACTCCTCGACTCCTCTACTTTTCTACTCTTCAACCTTCAACCTGTTTAGGACGTTACCCCATGCTGCTCTTAACTCCCCACTCCATTAGTCCGGTGCTAACCCTCAAAAACCGGGTGGTGATGGCTCCCCTGACCCGCGCCCGTGCGGGAGAATCCCGTATTCCCAATCCGTTGATGGCGGAGTACTATCGCCAGCGGGCTTCGGCGGGTTTGATTATTTCTGAGGCGACGGTGGTTTCCCCCCAGGGCATTGGCTGGCCCAATTCGCCCGGAATTTATAACGATGCTCAAATGGAAGGCTGGAAAACGATCGTTGATGCAGTCCATGAAGCGGGGGGACGGATGTTCCTCCAATTTTGGCACTGTGGCCGGGCTTCCCATAGTGATTTCCATCCTGAACTGGGTCTACCCGTAGCACCCTCGGCTATTGCCATCCAGGGGGATCATATTCACACGCCCCTAGGGAAAAAGCCCTACGAAGTGCCCCGCGCTTTGGAAACGGAGGAAATTCCTCTGATTGTGGAGGATTATCGTCAGGCAGCCTTACGGGCCAAGGCAGCGGGGTTTGATGGGGTGGAAGTGCATGGGGCTAATGGCTATTTAATTGATGAGTTTCTTCAATCCAAAACCAATCACCTCACCGATCGCTATGGGGGAAGCATGGAAAATCGCTTTCAGTTTCTCAAGGAAGTGCTGGAGGCGGTTTTAACCGTGTGGGATCCCCTGCAAGTGGGGGTGCGCCTATCTCCCAATGGGGTCTTTAATGACATGGGCTCCCCGGATTTTCGGGAGAGTTTCCCCTATTTTGCGGCGCAGTTAAAGGGCTATGGTCTGGGCTACTTGCATATTATGGATGGCCTCGCCTTTGGGTTTCATGAATTAGGGGAACCCCTCACCCTCAAGGATTTTCGGGCAGTGTATTCAGGAACCTTAATGGGGAATTGTGGCTACGATCGTCTTAAGGCTGAGGAAACGATCGCCGCTGGAGATGCGGACTTAATCGCCTTTGGTCGTCCCTTTATCAGTAACCCTGATTTAGTGGAGCGGTTCACCCACGATTGGCCCCTCGCCCCAGAAGCGGAGATGGCGGTGTGGTATTCCTTTGATGAAAAGGGCTACGCCGATTTCCCGCCCTATGCTGCTGATGCTCAATAAAATTCAGGGAGATTCAGGGGATTCTCAGGATTTTACAGACTAGATCTCTGGAGAACGGTTTGGTAAGCCGTCACCAACGCCTGGCCGATCGCGTCCCAGTTGTAATGGGTTTGGGCAAAATGTTGCCCCCGCTGTCCCCAGGCTTGGCGCTCCGCACGGGATAAACCCAGGACTTCCTTGAGGGTGGCTGTCCAGGCCGCGATCGTGCCCGGCACCACCCAGCCCGCTCCCTGAGTCTCAATCTCTTCGGCAATTTCCACCTCTGGGGTCACCATCACCGGCAGCCCCGTGGCCATGGCTTCCGCCACCGCAATGCCAAAATTTTCCCCATAGGAAGGCAACACAAAGAGATCGGAACCATAGAGAGCCAGGGCTTTAGCTTCTCCCGTGAGGAAACCGGGCAGGGTCACCCGATCCCTTAAGCCGCTCTGCTCAATCTGTTGCTCGATGACCCCACGATAATCGGGATCCCCATCACCCGCCAGGATCAAATGGAAATTCATATCAGGAAGTTGGGCCAGCACCGAGAGCAGAAAATCCGGGCGTTTTTTGGGATGGAAACGGGACAAAAAGAGGATGACAGGACGATCGGGGGGGATGTGATAGACCTGACGCAGACGATCGGCAGCGGCGGGGAGGGGATCCGCCACGGTGACCCCCAGGGGAATGCTAAAGGTGGGGGCGGTAATGCCAAAAGCTTTGACATTTTGCGCTTCTGCCGCTGTGGTGCAATGAACCGCTGCTACCTGGCGGAAATTCTCCTGTTCAAAAAGGCGGTTATAGAGTAATTTTTTGCGCGTTTTTTGTTGAATGACCCAAGGGGAAAACTGCCCGTGGGGGCAAATGAGGTAAGGACGGCCTTGGCGACGGGCCAGATGGCCCGCAGCGGTGCAAACATAGGAAAAGGTAGCGTGGATTTCCAGTAAATCGTATTCCCGCAAGTGCTGCGCTAGCCAGCGGGTATGGGCTACCGAAATCCCAAACTCCGAGAGGCTGCGGAGGGGCGGTGACCAGCGGGGAAAGAAGGTAACGGGCAACCCCTCAAACTCTAGCCGTTGGAACAGGGGCACATCCAAAACCCCCGGCCCATCGTCATTGGTGGTAACAATTTCCGTGTCTACTCCCTGGTGCAGAAGCGATCGGACTAACTCCAACACCGCCGTCGTCGATCCCCCTCGCACTGGGGGAG
>DALYGI010000003.1:0-14096 GCA_031971595.1 Prochlorotrichaceae cyanobacterium CTOTU29312 | reverse complement strand
GGGGGGGAATGAATCTTCGGAATGGATGACACCCCCTAAGGTAAAATGCAAGAAATAAAAATACACAGAAGTTATGGATGTGGTGGTGGATAATTCCCCCGATATGCAGGCGTATCAACAGCAATTGAGTGCCGGTACCGAGAAAAAGCGTCGTGAAGCCCTCGAAGCTCTCCTGCAAGAAGGTCATCAGGGGCTATTAGTGTTAGAAGATTTTTTAGTGGCTGTCCACGCCGGTACATATCCCCTCGATAGTTTGGCCGGTCGCATTTATGCCCAGTTATTCCAATCTTCAGAGCCTCAAGTTCAGTCTTTTTTACACACCCAATTTCCCCAGGGTTTCTTTCCAGCCCCCTCCGATTGCAATTTAGGGTATCAAGATCTGGAAGCCTTGCTGGCCCAGGAGCAATTTGAAGCCGCCGATCGTTTGACGATTCAAAATCTGTGTGAGTTGGCCGGAGCAGCGGCCCAGCAGCGAAAATGGCTCTATTTTTCTGAGGTGGATCAATTGCCGGAAACCGATCTCCAAACCATCGATCGGCTCTGGCGACTCTATTCCGATGATAAATTTGGTTTTTCGATTCAACGGGAGATCTGGTTAGGGGTTGGGCAAACCTGGGAAAAACTCTGGCCCAAAATTGGTTGGAAAAACGATCGTCTCTGGACTCGCTATCCCCAAGGCTTTACCTGGAACCTGAGCGCTCCTAAGGGCCACCTGCCCCTCACCAATCAACTCCGGGGGGTACGGGTGATGGCGGCCCTGATGAATCATCCCGCCTTTCAAAGCAACAGTTAGGCCCCTAGCATGGCGAGAATCGGCATAGGCTTTTAAAGTTGGATTGATCATAATAAGAATATTCTTCCGTCAGTAGCCGCTATGACTCTTCCTAATTTCCTCGATCGTTTTGACATCATTGTGGTAGGGGGTGGCCATTCGGGATGCGAAGCGGCGTTAGCCAGTGCCCGTTTGGGCTGCAAGACTCTGTTGCTCACCCTCAATTTAGATCGCATTGGCTGGCAGCCCTGTAACCCGGCAGTGGGGGGGCCGGCCAAGTCCCAACTGACCCATGAAGTGGATGCCCTAGGGGGCGAAATTGGCAAGATGGCCGATCGCTGTTACCTGCAAAAGCGCACCCTCAATGCGTCACGGGGGCCAGCGGTGTGGGCGCTGCGGGCTCAGACGGATAAGCGGGAATATGCGGCGGTGCTGAAGCGGATTGTGGAAAATCAGGAGAATCTGCTGGTGCGGGAAGGCATGGTCACGGATCTGGTGCTGGGCCCCCATGAGGAAGTGTTGGGGGTGGAAACCTACTTTGGCAGTTGTTTTGCGGCCCCAGCGGTGATCCTCACCACGGGGACTTTTTTGGGCGGCTGTATTTGGGTGGGGAACAAGTCCATGCCCGCTGGTCGGGCCGGGGAATTTCCGGCGGTGGGGCTAACGGAGCGTTTACAAAAATTAGGATTTGAAACGGGCCGATTGAAAACTGGAACCCCCGCACGGGTGGACAAACGATCGGTGGACTACAGCAAATTAGAGCCCCAGCCCGGCGATCCAGAGGTGCGCTGGTTCAGCTTCGATCCATCAGTGTGGGTAGAGCGGGAGCAAATGCCCTGTTACCTGACCCGCACCACAGCAGCAACCCATCGCCTCATTCAAGACAATCTCCATTTGACCCCGGTTTATGGGGGCTTTATTGATGCCAAAGGCCCCCGCTATTGCCCCAGTATTGAAGATAAAATTGTGCGGTTTGCGGATAAGGAATCCCACCAGATTTTTATTGAACCGGAAGGGCGGGATATTCCTGAACTGTATATCCAGGGTTTTTCCACGGGAATGCCGGAGCAGGTTCAACTACAAATGTTGCGAACACTCCCCGGCTTAGAGCAGTGCATCATGTTGCGCCCTGCCTACGCAGTGGAATACGACTACCTCCCCGCCACTCAGTGTTATCCCACGTTGATGACCAAGCGGCTACCAGGGTTATTCTGTGCGGGACAAATTAATGGCACCACGGGCTACGAAGAAGCGGCGGCCCAGGGGCTAGTGGCGGGAATTAATGCAGTGCGTTACGTGCGGGGAGAGGACTTGGTGGTGCTGCCCCGTGAAGGCAGTTACATTGGCACTTTGTTGGATGATCTCTGCACCAAAGACCTGCGGGAGCCCTATCGGATGCTCACCAGTCGATCGGAATATCGGTTGCTGCTGCGATCGGATAATGCGGATCAGCGACTCATGCCCTTAGGCCGAGAATTGGGACTGATTGACGATCGGGCTTGGGAACGATTTACCCAAAAATACGCCAATATTGAGGCAGAAGAACAACGGCTCCGCAACACCCGCGTTAAAGAAAGTGATGCAGCGGGTCAACAAATTGTGGCGGATACCCAGCAAAAAATTAAAGGAGCCATTACCCTGGCGGATCTGGTCAAACGACCGGGATTTCAGATCATCGATCTCGATCGTTATGGGTTAGGCAATCCCAATTTAAGCCCCGCAGAGCGGGAAGGGGTGGAAATTCTGCTCAAATACGAAGGCTATATTCAACGACAAACCAACCAAATCGAAACGATCGCCCGTCAAACCAACCGGAAACTACCGGAAAACTTGGACTATATGCACATTCAAACCCTATCCATGGAAGCACGGGAAAAACTCAATAAAGTCCGTCCATTAACGATCGGCCAAGCCTCCCGGATTGGGGGGGTCAATCCTGCGGATATTAACGCCCTCTTAGTGTACTTGGAACTCCGATCGCACCAAGCAGTTTAACTGTTAAACTATCAAACCATCAAACCATCAAACCCTCAATCATTCTGTTGAAAAACACGGCCAATGACCTCCTCGATCGGTGGATCACTAATTCTTAAATCCACAACAGGCACCTCCGTTAATAGTCGAGAAACGGTCTGGGTTAGGGTTTCCCGATCCAATAACAACCGGACAGCTAACCCATCGATCGTTTTCACCTGACCATAAGGACAACCATCCCCCTGAAACACCTGTAAATCCTCAGCCTTTTCTAGGTCTAAATCCACCTCTCGCCAGGGGGCAACTTGCTCTACTAAAGCTTCTAAGCCCCCATCATAAATTAAGTTTCCTTGGTGAATCACTAACACCCGCTGACACAGAGCGGTAATATCCGCCATATAGTGAGAGGTAAGTAAAATAGTCGCCCGAAAACGATCGTTATATTCCTTTAAAAACTGTCGAATGGCAAGCTGGGCATTCACATCTAAACCGAGGGTCGGCTCATCTAAAAATAAAATTTTAGGATAGTGCAATAAAGCCGCCAACAGTTCCGCCTTCATGCGTTCCCCCAGGGATAATTTTCGCACCGGTTGGGTCAACTTCTCCGTCACCCCCAACATATCCGATAACGTCCCAATGCGCTGCCGCGCTTCCCGATCCGATAGACCATAGACCGCTGCATTAATATTCAAAGAATCAATAGCCGGTAAATCCCAAATTAATTGCTGTTTTTGTCCCATCACCAAACTCATTTGGCACAGCAACGTAGACTCCCGCCGAAAGGGCTCATGCCCCGCAATCCGAGCGGAACCACTAGAGGGACGAATTAACCCCGTCAGCATTTTTAAAGTCGTGGTTTTACCCGCCCCATTCGGCCCTAAAAAACCCACAATTTCCCCCTCAGCGATCGTAAAAGAAAGGGGTTTCACCGCTTCAATATAGCGATAGCGTCGTTGGAAAAAATGCCGAACCGTATTAACAAATCCCGGCTCCTTTATGGCTACCGGATAGGTTTTGCAGAGACGATCGACTTCAATAGTATTCATAGTATAAAATGTGACAATCAATAGTTGGGATTCAGTGAGATAATGCTAAGGTTTAGCAGTCATCATGGGTATTTTCTCCTTTAAGACTTTTTGCACTCGTGGATAGATCGCTCTTACGTGCTACAGGATCCAGGCGTTCTCCCCTCTCCCCCAAAAAAACTAAATAATTCTAAAAACAGTGTACCGAAATACCCTAAATAAGATAGACTTCTTCAAAGAATTGGGTATAAACTTAAGGCAAAAGCTCCTACACAGAGCCGATCCTAAGTCTGCAAGGGTTTCAGCCGATCTGCCAGTCCATTTTATTCCGTCTTACGTTGGTAGCCAAAGAATTTAGTAAACTGTCACCAAAACCATACAGCAGTCCTAAGTCAGTTGTGTGGTGTCGATCGCTGAAACCCTTACGCAGTCAAGGGCAAACTTTGGAATTCCGCACAACTCATCTAGGACTGCTGTATTGTGTACATACCAGATTATAATGTTTTTGTCAAAGTAATAAAGGGCATGAACTTATGCCAGTTGTGATTAGTCTGATTAACTTGAAGGGTGGAGTTGCGAAAACCACAACAACTGTTCAGATTGCTGATTATTTATCCTTGGCCGGGAAACGAGTGCTGGTAATTGATCTAGACCCCCAAGCTAATGCAACAGAGTCCCTACTGGGCCGAGATCGTGCTTTGGCAGTAAGTTCAGATGAAGAATTACCAACAGGTGGGATAAAGAATCGAAACATTAGTCAATGCTTTTTTGACTATCTTGAAAATACCCAATATTTCAATATTCATACAATATGTTGCCAAGATACATCAAACCTGAAGTCTGTAAAAGGGCCAGATCTGTTGCCAGCTTCTCTCAACTTATTAGACGTTCAGGATAGGTTAACAGAGATTACTCAAAAATCAGGGTACATGATTAGCCCCGTCGAAGTCCTCAAATTTGCTGTTAGCCCCATTCTTCACAAGTATGAAGTAGTATTGATTGATTGTCCTCCATCTCTCAATTTGATGACTCGAAATGCTCTAGAAATAAGTCACTATTATTTAATTCCTGTTATAAATGATCCTTTGTCTACAAGAGGGCTTTATCAAATCTTGAAGCGAATTAATAATTATTCTCAAATTCGGCAATGGGAGATTGAATGCATTGGAATTTTGATTACAAAGTATCGCTTTAATTCAGTTCAATTCTTTGTTGATTCTCGAAGTAATTTAGAGGAATTAGTAGATTCTCGATGTCACAGTATTGGAATACAGACTCCCTATATCTTTAAGGCTTATATGCCCGAAAGTAAGGGAGTTTCTGAAGCAATGGACATTAATAGTTCTGATGATTCTGGTATAATAAGGCAGCTTACCTTTGCACAAAAATATCAGAATCCAGTTGGAGAACCAAAACAACCTCTCTCTTACTGGATTAAGTCTATCGTTCATGAATTAATTGATGAAATTAACAAGAAAAATGAGTCTATCACCCGAAGTTGAAGAAATTCGATCACGGTTACATCAGTTATCGAACTTACTGATTAACATAACGTGTGACCAAATTGAGCAAAATACTGTTTTGCGTGAGTCTCTTATGTCTATCCTCGGAATCAAGTCTAAGACCTCTAATAGAAAATTAATTCGATCAGAGTATAACTTGTTTGGTCGATTTAAGGACTTAAATCGTAATTTTGATGCACTCGATGAAGAACTAAAAACTAAAGATCATGAGGAATTAGTATTAATTGCCACTAAAAACAAGCTAGGTAAAAAGAAAGATCTAATTGCATTAGACAAATTAGCATTAACTAAAAAACTTGTTCTGCATGTGCGAAATCAACGTGAAAGCTGGGGATCAAGACCTTTACCAGAAATATTCATTGAAGATAAAAAGATACAAGAAGAGATGCATGATAATAAAGAATAGTTTTCTACAGTGCAGAGGGATTAACTTTTAAAGCAAAACTTCCTAAACTGACGATCCTCCTGATAGGTTTGCTACGGCATTCTCTCCTCACCCTACCTAAACACCATGGACATACAGCAAACCCTTTTTAAAATTGCTCAGATGGATTGTACGGCTGAAGAGAATCTAGTCAGAATGAAGCTAGAAACGATCGCTGCTATTAAGGCTTTAGAGTTTGACTTAGCACAGCGAAAGCTAACTGTTTTCCATGAGGGGGAAATTGCCCCCATTGAGCAAGCTCTTGCAAGCCTGAATCTAGGCTCCACATTGATTGAAACTATCCGATCTACTGAGACCCTTCCCCAACAGATTAACCAACGAAATATCCTCTGGGCTGTACTTCTCATTAATGCCGCTTTCTTCCTCATTGAAAGCACTGCGGGGCTAGTGTCAAATTCCATGGGCTTAGTGGCGGATAGCTTAGATATGCTGGCTGATGCCCTGGTTTATGGGCTGAGTCTGGTATCCGTTGGGGCCACAACAGCCCGCAAAAGACACCTTGCTCGGTGGAGTGGATATTTTCAACTGAGCCTCGCCGCGTTTGGCTTGATCGAGCTTTTACGCCGATTTTTAGGCTTAGAATCTTTGCCGGATTTCCGTGTCATGGTTGTGGTTTCTCTGTTTGCTCTCACCGCTAATGCCATTTGTCTCTATCTCTTACAACGGGCTAAAAGTGGCGAGATTCACATGAAAGCTAGCCTGATTTTTACCAGTAACGATATTATTGTTAACCTGGGGGTAATTACAGCCGGACTATTAGTTAACTGGCTCGATACGGGGCTACCGGATTTGATTGTTGGTACTCTTGTGTTTGCGATCGTGGTAAGGGGAGCCTTGAGAATTTTAAACCTTGCAGATGCGTAGAAGCACTGCTCAATCATTAAACTACTTTTGGCTAATCTCAAATGATAGATCAGATCTGTAAAAACAAACATCAAATGCAAGAAAAAAGTTCATATGTCCTAATATTAGCGGTGCGTATTTATCTTGTGTCCAAGCAAAAGCCAAATCTACAGCAGGAAATTTTTCAACCGTAGCTTTCACAACCAATGCACGGGCTTCAAACCTAGCTAAATTACCTCCTAATGGCAATGATAGCCTTTGATTTTCCCAAACGGCACCCAATGCTAGACCTATTTCATAAGGTAAGACATTAACACTAGAGCCTGTGTCTAATAGACCTGAAGCACTCAAGGATTGATTTTGATATGTTAATGTTAGTGGTAAATAAGGTAGTGTACTTAACGCTCCAAGGCTAGGATCTACCTCAGTAAAAGCAAATCTTACTTTACGAACCATGGGTCAATTCTTGTTGTTTTTCTTCTTTTAAGGCTTGGGCTAAAATGGCAGCAGCATCAAAAGAGTCATGTAAACCTTGTCTAGGGAAATCATCTGGGATAGACATCGGTACAATGCCCGATTCTCTGAGCAATTCGGTCACCAGAAAATTAAGTAATAAAAGCTTATCTGAATGAGACAATTGCCTAAGCATTGGAATCACTTGAGTGATGGTCAGCATAGATTTAGGAAGGCTACAGTTTTTAGTTTTTAATTTTTGCAAGCTATCTCAGTATAACACCACCTGCAAAACCACACATTTTTAAGAGGGTAAGCCCTTCCTTGACATGACGCAAGAGCAGAAAAGAACGGAAATACTACTGAACTGTTTTGCCTAGCTTGATCAGCATCTATCCCTTTATTTTCCCTAACCTACTTAGCAAATGAAAATCTGTGTTGAGGTACGAAACCCAAGTATAAACCGTATAAACAGGCTGATTATGCTCTACCCTTTGGGATTTGTCCCTGAAGTTCTCCCTGTAAACGGCTCAAAATCGAGTCCCGATCTAAGGTTGTAAAGACCTGCTGAATGGCCTCGGCTAACTCTGCCTGACCTTTGCCTCCAGAGGCTAAATATCGTTTGGCCACTTGTCCCACCGCATAGGCTGAAGTCCCTGCGATCGCCCCTTGGGTGACGGCGATGGAAATATAGGGGGCTAGGCTTGCGCCGCCGGTTGCCCCTAAGCCTGTGCCTAATAGCCCTTTGATTGACCCTAAGCCTAAGTTTGTCATGAATTCTCCGGCGCTGAGGGCTGCGGTACTCATGCCGATCGCTCTGAGTAAGCTCCAGGCTCCCCAACGGGTGAGGGGTAATCCATAAAGCTGGGCTAAGGAGAGGATTAAGCTCACATCGACGATCGTTCCGGCTAAAATGTCCAGGAGGGCGATGGGGTTAATGGCGACGGCTAAGGCTTTGGCTAGGGCGCTTTTCCAGATTAATTCCTCCGCTGCTGCTTCCCGGAGGGTTAGTTTGCAGTCCAAAATGCGGGACTGGGCAGCTTGGGCATAGAGCAAGCCGTTGAGGGTTAAGAGGGCGAGGCCATCCCGTTCCACAATTTCATAAATTTTGGTTTTAAGGTTTTCCACCTGGGGCAGGCTGAGATGGTGCTGTACTTCCATTTGGCCGTCTTCCCGCCGCCGCAGCGATCGTTTCAGGGGGGCTGCGGCTGTCATCACAATTTCTGCGCCCCAATCCCCTAGACGATCGAATTGAATCTTGTCATAGATCGCCTCCCGATCGGACTGGGCGTACTGATCCACTTTGTTAAACACTAAAATCACGGGTTTTCCCGATCGCCGTAGATCTCCCAATACTTCACACTCAAGCTCCGTCAAATCCCCCGCCATGACAAATAAAATTAAATCCGCCCGCTGGGCCACCCGCCGCGCCAACCTCGATCGCTGATCCCCATTCACCTCGTCTAAACCTGGGGTATCCCACAATTCCAAACTTAACGGCAAGGGAACTTCCGTCTGCTCCCAACGGGCAGATCTAAACTGGCGAGTCACCCCATGAAGCGCTCCCGTTTCAAACCGCGACTCCCCCAGCAGCGCATTTAACAGGGATGATTTACCCTGGCCCACCAAACCCAGCACCGCAATTTGCAACAGCCGAGATTCCAACTTAGCCTGCATCCGTCCCAGACCGCGCAACACCGGATCCAGTTGACTCCGTTCCCTAGGGGACTTCACCCAGGCCGATCGTAAGGTCTGAAGCGTTTTTTGGGTCTGACGGTGAGTTAACTCCAGAGCCAGTTCTGGGGGTAAAACCGCTAAGGAAGGGGATCGCGTGGAGCGCATAGGGATAAAAAGAGGAGAAAATGGGGAGGGGAGATCGGCAGGAGATGGTCAGAGCCTTGAACGCCCCTTTGCAAGATAAAACAATCACCGCCCTGAATCAACGTGAAACGTTAATGAAGTTGGCTCGACGTTATTTTCAGAAACAGAGGGAAGCGATCGGCACAGTTCCAAAACCGCTTGATAGTTCACCAACTTTTCTGCGGAGTCACGGACACGACCTGTCTGAAGTTTTTGCCATGCTCTCTCGAACTTATACTTAGCAGTATCCAGAATCAAAAGATTTTCAGGACTTGTCCCCAGGATAGCGATCGTCCTCTCGAAGCGTTGAAACGTGGCCAGTTTTTTGATGATGTCATTATCAAGGCAGTAAAGGCGAACTGACAAAATTTCCCCCTAGCTCAGCGTTTCATCTAAAATCTGATCTAGATAGTCTTGATTATCATCGCTAAGCTGATCCCAGTTGACCCGTTCTTCTAACAGACGATTAATAACCTTGTGCCCATCCTTTAAGTGAGGATCTAGGGTTTTAACAGCTTTTTGAGCGATTCCAAAATCCCCTGGATGGTGCCCTGCATAGTTAAAGGCGAGGGCACAAGGTTCAACGGTTCGATCGCTCTGTTCAATAGCAGCTGAGACCTTTTTGGCAAGTTGTCTGCTGTTATGAATGCTATGAGACTTGATCTGATGATCTAAGCGGCCCACCAGGAGCTTCGTTGCAAAACAGTTGCTCTCCTGTTCTTCTTGATCGTCAGAGCCTTGTTCTAAGGATTCATCCAGCAGAACCCCTTCCTTAACATGGCCAAGGGCTAAATGCCCTAACTCATGCCCCAGGTCAAAGGCTAATCGTGCGGGGTGGGTGTACCCACTACTGAGGACAATGACCGGGTACTGCTCCTCTACCCACTGAATCATACCCGCTAGCTTACGGCTCTTCTTCGGATAGTTATTGAAGTAAACCACGGCAATACCCTGCGCCCAACAGTAATCGAGAATGCTGTAGAGGGTTATCTGAGGGAACTTTTGGGTAAGGCTCTGTCGAATTTCCAGGGGGTCGGAGGGTAACGGAACAAACTTTAACTGAGTTGCTCTTGCCACAACCTTCGCAAGCTGGGAAGTGATCGCTTGGGCGGTAGAGGGAGCAGACTGTTCCTTTTGTCCCCGATACTTAAACTTTGTATGGACTGGTGGCTTAAAGCGGGGAGTATCATCCTCCAGGATCAAACTCTCCAGATCCAGGTTGAGGCGCTGGGCAATGTGACCGCTAGCTTCCAACACAGCGATCGGCTTATCGTCTAATTCCTCGCTCCACCAACTGGGTAGCCCCACCTGTTGCACAAAACTTTTATCTAGACCAACCTTAGTAAGGCGCTTATAGAGATCTGACATGGTTAGGGTAAATTGGGACATCGCTTGACCCTCCCGTGGAGTATCTAATAAGACGGTGTGAGATTCCGATAAGGTTGAAATAGAGAATATCAAAACTCCTCTTGACTTGCTTTATTAACAAAGGTTAAGCCCTTAACAAACTAGGTTCAAGTGCCCTCAAAGACCCGACATGAAACCGACTTTCACCCGTTAGCAAGCTAGTCCAAATATACCATTATACTTTAGTTTTTGTTACATTTTGTAATAAATTTTTGTCTTATGCCTCAAGATGCCCAGGGCGAGGTCAATCAGCACGATCGTTTACGGTGGAGGGTGGAGCCTTGCAGGCAAATTGCGAGAAGGCAGACGCGAGCAGAACCGGCCCCAGAACATTGCCGGATTGTCTAGGGATTTGTAAACTTATGTAAAGCTCCAGCGTCTTAACATTGGTTTATGATTTCCCAGACTACTCCCCGAATTCTCTACGTGCGGCTACCCTGCAACCCGATTTTTCCCATTGGGGTGGTGTACCTGGCGGATCATGTTCACAAATGCTTTCCGGGCTTGTCCCAGCGGATTTTTGACCTGGGGACGGTGCCGCCCCTGGATTATCACTCGGCGCTGATGGACTGCATCGATCGCTTTAAGCCGAGTCTCTTGGTCTTTTCCTGGCGAGATATTCAAATTTATGCCCCGGTGGGGGGGCGGGGGGGCAATCCCCTCCAAAATTCCTTTGAGGTGTTTTATGCCAAAAATCCCCTGATTAAGCTGCGGGGAGCGTTGGGGGGGCTGCGCCTCATGACTTCCTTTTACCAAGAACTATGGCAAAATTTAGAGCTGATTCGTCAGGGCTTAAATCGCGCCCGTCGCTATGTGCCGGAAGCCCAGTGTGTGGTGGGGGGCGGTGCGGTGAGTGTGTTTTATGAACAACTGGGCAAAGCTTTACCCCAGGGGACGATCGTTTCCGTGGGGGAAGGGGAAGCACTCTTAGAAAAAGTGATTCGGGGGGACTCTTTAGAGGCAGAACGCTGTTACATTGTCGGCGAAAAACAGCCCCGCCCCCGCTTAATTCACGAGTGGCCTGCTCCGATTGAAAAATCCGCCTGTCATTACCCCTACATTGAGGAAATTTGGCCCGAATTTGCCTATTATTTTCAATCCCAAGACTTTTATATTGGAGTACAAACCAAGCGCGGCTGTCCCCACAATTGCTGTTACTGCGTCTATACCGTGGTGGAAGGCAAACAGGTGCGAATTAACCCGGCGGCAGAAGTGGTTAAAGAAATGCAGCAACTTTACGATCGGGGGGTACGCAATTTTTGGTTTACGGATGCCCAATTTATTCCAGCACGGCGCTTTATGGCGGATGTGGAAGAACTGTTAGAAAAGATTAAAGCGTCGGGGATGAAAGATATTCATTGGGCCGCCTATATTCGAGCGGATAATTTAACCCCTAAACTGTGCCAGTTGATGGTAGAAACAGGGATGAATTATTTTGAAATTGGCATTACGAGCGGCTCCCAAAAGTTAGTGCGCCAAATGCGAATGGGCTACAATTTACGCACGGTTTTACAAAATTGTCTGGATCTCAAAGCTGCTGGTTTTAACGATGTGGTTTCCGTCAACTATTCCTTTAACGTCCTTGGAGAAACCTTCGACACCATCCGAGAAACGATCGCCTATCATCGGGAATTAGAAAGTATTTTTGGCAGAGAGCAGGTAGAACCCGCCATCTTTTTTATTGGCTTACAACCCCACACCCATTTAGAAGCCTATGCCCTCAAGGAAGGGATTTTGAAACCGGGATATAACCCCATGAGCATGATGCCCTGGACAGCCCGCAAATTGTTGTGGAATCCTGAACCCCTCGGCTCCTATTTTGGGGAAGTTTGTCTCGCCGCTTGGCAACGAAACGGCGATGATTTTGGGCGTACTGTCATGGATATTTTAGAAGAACGCCTAGGCAGAGCCCCCCTCGACCAAGCCCTTTCCGCCCCTATTCAACCCGAAGAAATACCCCAATCTTCCCTAACTCCGTCGTTGCAACTGTAAGTCTAAATGGATTTCAAACATTCGCCCCCAGGGATGCTCAATGTGTAAAGATTTAACGGCATAATCGGGAAAAGAATAGGCACAGTTTAGCCTCCATTGCTGTTGTAAACAGCGGCAAGTTTCTTCCGCAATGGCTTGCACCTGCGGGCCAAATTCGTAATAACTTGCACCGATCGTGGGTAAATAACGGTGAATCAGATCTTGACGGACAATACTCTGATAGAGCCAATCTTCCCACAGCCGACTGAGCAGATTAAACACAATCCCTTCCTGCTGAGCCGATCGCCATCCCAAGAGCGCCGTTGCGATCACCGTCCCCAATGTATTGCCACAGGTATTCCAGCCCCCATAGGCCACTAACCGATCGAGAAGTTGGGCTTGATCCAGCCGTTGAATACACTCCGTGTCGCCCCCATTCGCAAAGGCAATATCCGCTAAAGCCACCGCTTTTCCTTGGTTCAAAAAGTCACTAATTCGATCGCAAAAATCCCCCAAATTCCGATCGTTATAACTCGCATCTTTGGTCGTTTGTTCCCAAGATTCCTGCATTTTTAATCCGGGCATATTTAGCGCCAAAATAATATCCGCTTCCTGAGAATTTAGGGCAACCTCAGCCCCCGCCGCCCGAATATGAGCCAAGACACTTGCCGCCACCGGCCGATCCTCATATAAAGGAATTAAGGTATCCGCGATCGGTGTGCCATAGAGGGGGTAGATTTGGGGAGGATTGTTAGGTCTATTTTCTGATAGATTTTCCTGTAGATTCTCCAGAAAAGCCCTAGCCAAGAGAGTACAGCCCACCTCATCCGCACCAGGATAAATGTGAATACGATCGCCTAGATTTTGGCGTTCAATTTCAGCTGCAATTTTGCGTTGATCTAGCCGCGTAAAACCCGCTGGAGCCGCATCATCCTGGGGCATACTTAAAAAATGAATGACTCCCTCCGCCACTAAATCAATAATCGCTAAATTCACCTGAAGATTAATCCCTCGACGATCGCTATAATCCTGAAGAATAGCTGCGGGTAATTGTTGCTGAAGAGCCGACCATTCCTGCTGTTCCGACGTAGTTAAAAGGGAATCCTGATGACGATCGGCTAACCATCCCCAGCGGAAAAGCGCAGCCCCCCACTGTTCATAATAATCCGGCTCTTCCTCCGCACTATTGTAGGTCGGACAGCGCATAATTAAACTACTAGCAAAGATCTGAAATCCTGGGTATTTACTTTTCAGTTCCCGAAGTTTCTCCAATCGTTGTCCTAAGGTTTCTAAAGAATCTCGATGTAAACGGGAGGGTAAAAGTCCGCCATAAATTAACATTTCCATCGACAAAATCCCAATGGGATGAGGGTCAAGCTTGAGGGCGATCTCTAAAGTTTCCGCTAACCAGTCCCAAAGCCGATCGAGGGGAGCCGGTTTCTTCTTTTTACCTAGTAACTCCGGGGGGGGAACTTTTAACTCAATTTGGGGTTGAAGTCGGGCAATCCACTGGGGATAATTCACATTGCAGGGGCGATCGTCTAGGGGGATATAGATAATATACATGGCGTTGTATTTGAAACACGATCATATCAAATATAGTCTGTTTGTTTGATGTTAGAATTATCATGTAATTTACCTTAATGAAATCGTAAGTATTGCACCGAGACCCCCGGTTTCTCTGCGTTACATTAAAAACTGTTTATGTAACATTTATTTCCCCATTCCCCATTCCCCATTCCCTAACCCCTATTCCCTATTCCCTAACCCCTAACCCCTATTCCCTAACCCCTATTCCCTATTCCCTAATAAATTAAATGATG
>DALYGI010000002.1:0-33953 GCA_031971595.1 Prochlorotrichaceae cyanobacterium CTOTU29312 | reverse complement strand
TTTTGAGTTTTGAATTTTGAGTTTTGAATTTTGAGTTTTGAATTTTGAGTTTTGAATTTTGAGTTTTGAGTTTTGAGTTTTAATACGTCAGATCCCTGGTTTCTGGGGAGAGGGGACACCGCATCAAGAGATTGAACTTCGTTCTACAAGAAATCGCAGATCTTGTCACTTTAAGATTTAAGTTGCGCTTACAATAAGAAATAGAGGGAGAACTAAAGGTAATGGGACGAGGCACTAGTACAATGAGGCATAGGTTTGACGAAAGTTTAACTACCATTGTTAAGCAGCTAATGCCTTACCTTGGTCTGGTTGGTATTGCACCGAGATCCCCGGTTTCTCTAATCTTCGTTGTTCAATCTTGGCTTTGAATCGAGAAGAAACCGGGGATCTAAGACTAAAAGCGATCGTTTTGATCCCCGGTTTCTTCTCCAACGTAGTCCAACAATCTCTGAATAAAACCAACAGAAACCGGGGATCTAGTACACTGAGGTAGAAGTCCATTTAAACGGTTTGGCCACAGTCTTATTAAAATGCTCGATGCAGGTGCAAGCCTAGACATAGGAAAATTTAGCGTGTAGGGGTTACACCTCTAATAGTAGATTAATCTGTGCCTTAGTGTACCAGACCCAGAATCCTCATCACCCAAGGGTACGCTTATGTATGGACTATTTGCTCTTCAGCGTCAAAAAATGGTGACTGAACAAATCCAGGCCAGGGGAATTCGAGATTCCAGAATTTTACAGGCCTTTCTGACGGTTCCCCGCCATCACTTTGTCCCAGCGGATCAGATTCCTTATGCCTATCAAGATACCGCTTTGCCCATTGGCTTTCAACAAACCATTTCCCAGCCCTATGTGGTTGCTTTTATGACTCAGGCGGCCAATTTGTCTCCCCAACACAAGGTTTTAGAAATTGGCACTGGATCGGGCTATCAAACCGCCATTCTGAGTCTTCTGGTTCGGGCGGTGTATTCCATTGAAGTGGTGCCTGAACTTGCCCAGCGGGCTCGGCAGACCCTTGAAGCCCTGAAGGATGATCAGGATCTGCCACCGGATCAGCATCTGCACCCGGTTCATCTTTTTGAAGGGAATGGCTATGAGGGCTGCCCTCTCGCTGCGCCTTTTGATGCCATTTTGGTGACCGCTGCTCCCTTGGAAATTCCCCCGGATCTCTTGGATCAGTTAGCGCCCCAAGGGCGTTTAGTCATCCCTGTGGGCGATCGGGAACAGATGCTGATGGTGATTGAAAAAACGAATACGGGAATGCGGACAATGGCCACTATTCCCGTGCGCTTTGTACCTATGACAAATCCTCCCCCTTCTACCTAAGGAAGAAAGTTAGGGGATTGATTTCAACAGGACTAAACAGCCTACACATTGGTGAAGTCAATATGCTCCACCATGAAGACATTGGAATAGAGGTTGGCAATAATTTGTTTACCCTGTTGGGTAAGGGCCAGATAATTTAAGGCATCCCGCACATAGGGATACACCCCATGCCAATAGAATTTGGGATAGTTATTGCGTAGATCTTCCGGGTTTTGATAATTGAGGTGTTTATTCACCCCGGTTTCTTCAAATTCATAGAAGAGAGCGGCAATTTTTTTGAGGTAACGAGGGTCGCTCAATTGGCCAATTAAATCTGAAGCTCTCAGTAAGCCAGGGTAATGGTTGGTATCTTGATGATCTTCCACCGAGGGCACGGGGAAGCGGGTCAGTTCAATGTTTTTCTTAACAATTTCTACATTAATAAAACTGTTAGCCTTAAACCGCTCATCCACAAACAGTTTAGCCCGATCGACGTGGTAGGGGGTGAGGGCTGCATCCGTGGCACCGGGGGGCAGGGGAACCATTTTGCCGTCTTGGCCGGTGGCGTAAAGCCCATCCCGATCGAGCCGACAAACTTTTTTCACATAGCCAATGTCGTGACACACTAAAGAGACAATAAAATGTAGCCAATCTTCGGTGGTTACGCCGCCTTCACGAATATGCTTACCCCGCAGGATTTCTTGACCCACTAGGGTGACCAGGATTGTATGCTCTACGTTGTGATAGAGGGCATCACTATTGGCAATATTTTCTAAGGCCATAGAGCCGACCCAACCGATTATATCTTCGTAGTCGGGACGGTACCCACCATAGGTTTTACGGTAGCCCTGTTTGAGTTCATTGACAAAGGCGGTGATGAGGAGTTCAGTCGCATTAAAAACCATAGAATGCTCCGAGATTGATGCTCCGAGATGCGGTGGCCCCCATCATAGCAAGAAACGATCGCTGTACAATGCAACGAGTTATTAAGTTATTTGTGATTTAGGTAAGTGAGCCAGGTGACGCTGAAGGGATCTTATGAACATTAAGCGATGGATTGCCCGGCGAGAGGTGGCTTGGCGACGGTTAGAGCATCTGCTTGAGCGATCGGAACGGCAGGGGTTGGGCAGTCTATCGGTGGCGGAGGTGAAGGAGTTTGCTAGCCTCTATCGATCGACTACGGCGGATCTGTCTCGTGCCCGTACCCATCAGGTGGGACAGGTGCTCACCCAAAATTTACAGACTTTAATTGTGCGATCCTATGGGCAAATCTACCAGGGCGATCGTCGTCAGGAATGGGCTAAACTCTGGGCTTTTTATCGGGAGGGGTTCCCGGCGATCGTTCAGGAAACGTGGGTGTATACGGCTTTAGCAACGCTCATTTTTGGGCTAGGGGCGGGGATTAGCTGGTGGCTCTCTTGGCAGGATCCGACTTTTTTGGAATTGGTGGTGCCGGGGGACTTGGTAACCTTAGTGCGGGATGAGGGGGAGTTGTGGATGGGGTCAATTTTGGGCAATGAACCCCTAGCTTCGACCAATATTATGATCAATAACCTGGGGGTTTCCTTTAAGGTCATTGGCGGTGGGGTCACCCTGGGGCTATTCAGTACCTATGTTCTCTTTCTCAATGGAGTCTTTTTAGGGGCCATCGGCTGTTTGATTAGTCAAAATCATCTGGCCTTTCCCTTCTGGGCGTTTGTCTGGCCCCACGGTGCGTTGGAGCTTCCGGCGATCTTTTTATCCGGGGGCGCAGGGCTGTTAATTGCCAGGGGCATTCTCTTTCCGGGACGCTACCGCCGGGGGGATGCTCTCAATGTGTACGGACTCAAGGCGGCCCAGTTGGTCTACGGCATTGTGCCCCTGTTGTTTATTGCGGGAGCGATCGAGGGGTTTTTGTCCCCAAATCCGGGGATTCCCGATCTCCTCAAATATCCGATCGGCCTGGGGATTTTGAGCTTGCTCGTTCTCTACTGTGGCGGTGGCGGTAGAGCAGGGTCACACCGGTAAATATGAACTAAGGGGAAGAACTAAATCCCCTAATTCTCTAGGGGGATCTCTGACGGTGGTGGGCAGCAGAGCTATCCGCAGGGGCCACAACCGGGGGCTCTTCCGCTGGGGCTGGCTCCTCAGAAGGAATATATAAAGGATCTTCAAAAGAATCTTCCAAAGCAGGGGAATTGCCTAGGGGCTCTGAGGGATCCGCGATCGGTTCGGATGGATCGATATTGCCCTCCTCCGTGCTTCCCTCTTCCGGCACAGCTAGGGATGGATCCGGCGCAAACAAATCTGGAGAATCCGTTGAATCTAAGGAATCCGTGGAATCGGTGGGATAAATGGCCTCTTCTTGGGGAACGGTGGGTGACCAGTCTAGATAGGGTTCATAGCTATCACTGGCATAATCCGTCTCCGGTAATGGGGCATCATCTGGAAAGGCCAGATCTAGGGTTCCCGGCCAGGTTTTGCTGGGAAAAGATTGGGATTTTTCTAAAAAGGGTGGGGCAAAGGCATTTTGGGTCTGTTGCCACCGTAGCAGTCCACCTAGGGCAAAACCAAACACCCCGGCGATCGTCATGACCCACAGACCCGTGAGCAGGGGGCGCAGGGCTCCGGGAGTAACGGATCTGGAAGGAGCAGATCTGGAATTAGAGGATCCGGGGGCAACCTGGGTTTGTACGGTCTTGACTGGGGGTTGGGGGATGGCTTGGGAATTGGGTTGAGGTGCGTTTCCGTTGACGGGGTTGGCCGCCTGGGGGGAAGCAGATCCAGAAGGGACTGGGGCCTGAAGATTGGGCAATTGAGCCGCTGGAGCGTAGGGCTGGGGCAGCAAGGTTAACCAGGCTTGCACGCTCTTGGGACGGCGATCGGGGTTGAGGTTCATGCCCTGCAAAATGGCATCCTGAGTCATGGGGCTGAGACTAGGAATTAGCTGCTGGGGCGGAACCAAGGGGGTTGTACCCTGCTGGGCAGCGGCAATGGGGGGATGGCCAGTGACCAGCGTATAAAGACAGGCCGCTAGGCTGTAGACATCTAAATTGACCCGCAATTCTTGGGGGGTAAAGGGTTCCGGGGCACTATAGGGAGACAGTTGACTATTCCAGCCCTGCCAATACAGTCCCCAATCCACCACCACGATCGTTTTGCTCTGGGGGTGTTGAATCAAATTCTGGGGTTTGAGATCCCCGTGAATGACCCCCCGATCGTGGAGTTGTTGGACTCCCTGGGCCATTTGAAACAGTAACCGGAGGGCGGTGGCCTCTGGCAAAGGCTGGGTAACCAGGTGCGCCAAAGATTTTCCCCCAATGGGCTCTAACACTAAGCAGGGAATGCCTTGCTCCTCTAGGTAGTCTACCGTTTGCTGCACGTAGGGATGCTGAAAATGGCCAACGCGCTGCCAAATATGCTGAAAACGTTGCTGATGGGCGGTCAAGAGTCCCTGATCCTGAAGGGGAAACTTAAACAGCAGCGATCGGCCATTAGAAACCTGGGTTCCCTGTAGAGTCAAGCTCGATCGTCCTTGTTTCAGTAAGCGATCGAGGACATAACGCCCATTGCCTAAGGACATTCCAGGTTTAAGGGTTAATGAATTAGGCATAGGTCAGGAAAATCTTAAATGAAAGTTTAAAAATTGTAGAATTTGGATTGACGCTCGGTAGTAGGTTATGCTTAGGAGGCAAGCAAGGATTCCCCCTATTGCGTCATACTTACCATCATACCGATCCATACCCGATTTTATGACTGTTGCGACTACTTCGGAAAAACTTCCCATCAGTTGGGAAACCCTCCTGTTCATGGTTGGCGTTCACCTGATTGCCTTACTGGCCCTCCTGCCTCAATTTTTTAGCTGGCAAGCGATCGGCATTACCCTGGCTTTACATTTTATCACGGGATGCTTAGGCATTACCCTGGGCTGGCACCGCCTCATTGCCCATCGGAGTTTCCAAGTTCCCCTGTGGTTAGAATACTTTTTTGTCCTGTGCGGTAGCCTAGCCTGCCAAATGGGGCCTATTTCCTGGATTGGTTTACACCGCCATCACCACCTCTATTCCGATCAACCCAACGATCACCACGATTCAAACAAAGGATTCTGGTGGAGCCACATCGGTTGGTTATTTTTTGACGTGCCTGCTAAGACTGAGATTCCCCGCTTCACTAAAGATCTCAGCGAAGATCCCGTATATCAGTTTTGCGAACGTTATTTCTTAGCGATGCAAGTTCCCCTGGGCGTAGTGCTGTACCTGCTGGGGGGGTGGAGTTTTGTGATCTGGGGGATTTTTGTACGGTTAGTGGTGGTTTATCACTGCACTTGGTTTGTTAACAGTGCAACTCACAAATTTGGCTATCGCAGTCATGAAACCGACGATAAATCGACCAACTGCTGGTGGGTTGCCCTAGTGACCTACGGCGAAGGTTGGCACAATAATCACCATGCGTTTCAATATTCTGCCCGTCATGGATTGCAGTGGTGGGAAATTGATGTGACCTGGATGCTTATTAAGAGTTTGGAACTGTTAGGTTTAGCCCGTAACGTAAAGGTAGCGAAACCCTCCTAAACTCACCACCTAGAGAGAAGTTCATTCCGGTTCCCCTCCTCGGAGGGGCTAGGGGTGGGTTGGCTGTTGATGAGTAGAATGTTGTGCATCGGGGTACTAGAGTGGCAAAATCGATCGCTGCTAACCCTGATCTTCCCATGGAAACCAATACAACCCTGTCAGCGCTTCGGGATAGTCCAGGCATCCCTTCCCCTCTGTCCATTGCGACCCTGTTCAAAGCCCTTTCGGAGCCCATCCGGGTGCAGGTTCTTGAACTCCTCAAGGAAGAAGAACTGTGTGTGTGTGACCTCTGCGATCGTTTAAACGTCACCCAATCTAAACTCTCCTTCCATCTCAAAACCTTAAAACAGGCAGGCCTAGTCCGATCGCGTCAGGAAGGCCGCTGGATCTACTATCGTCTGCATTTGGCCGGTCTGGTGGAACTGGAAGAATACCTCTCGGAGTTCCGTCGCTCCAGCCCTAGACTGCCTGGGCGGATTTGCTCACCCCAGCCCGAATGACAAGCGATCCCCATACAAAAGCGATCGTTGTTCGTATCTACGACTATCCAACAATTTTTCTGATTTGAAACCGGAGCAAAAAAGATAAAACAGTTGAGCGATCACACTAAGCTACTTTTGTCCAGGAACGCTTGTAATCATCTACATACCTTATGCCAGCTACCTTATTGTCCTGAGATACGAAATAATCGTGATTAAAGGAATATACTTCTAAGTATTGATCTGTAATAATATGTAAATGATTTTCATAGTTTCTAGATCGAGGGTAAACTCTCCACCTGCTTGCAGTTCTGGGAATGGTGATTATATTATTATTGCTCGTTACAACAACGATCGAGTTTTCTAATTCAATAATCACACCAAAGTAAGCTGTCCCCCCACCGATAATATCACCTTGCCATTGCTCAAGTTGAATAGAGTCTAAGAAATCAAACTTTATAGAACTTTGAATATATGAAACGACATCAATTCTGCGATTCTGAGTATCAGCTTTATAAATCTTCTCTTGTAATCCCCAGCAAAAGCTTATCTCATCTGTAAAAATTTCAGATTGAGAAAAAACACCTTTAAACTCTCTTTTGTAGATTTTCTTGTCTTCTTCCTTTTCTTCTCTCCACCCAAATGCAGCCAGAAAAGAGGGTGAAACATAGGAAGAGCTATAAAGACTAGCAAAAGACCAATTAACAAAAGAAGAATGCTGCGAGCTTAGTCTAAATAGATTGTTCTCAATTTTTTCAAGTCGAGCATCTTTCTCAATCTCAGTGAACAGTTCTTTGAACTTTCCTGAAGATTGAATATGAAACTCAAATAATCCTTCATCCCCTCCAGACAAGGCTAGCGTTCCCTTGGATGCTTTTAGGGCAATAAATAAACCATCCGAGAATTTGGTTACACGTTTACCTAAAGGATTTCGAGTGTGAACACTAATTTTTGAAAATCCTGAATCTGTTACTGCATATAACTTATTATCGAAAATTTCAGTATCATTAGGAAGTTCTACAAAAGGGTTATCCAAACGAATAAGCTCAAAATCCGATAATTTTGAATTTTCTATGACGAAAGTTTGCTCAGTGTATTGGTTGAAACGTTCAATAAGATACTGTTTAAAACTATGATAGTTAAATAACTCCTTAATCTGAGAACCGTACAGATAATTACCTCTTCTAAATGCACAATCAATGGGTAACGAGTCTTCAACTTGATTGTGAAGAGAGGTAATTATTTTGTTCCAGTCATAAACTGCTAATGAGCCGTCCATGTAAAAGGCATATAGACGACCTCGGTAAATTTGACAATCCCAAAAATCACCTTCAATACTAACTTTTAAAGGTTGCATAACTTCCCCTGGGATATTCTACTTTTCTGAGTTTTATCAATGAGTCCAGCCTCTAACCACTTTAGAAGAATCTTTTTAGATGGCTTGTCCTGAGGTTTATAACAGTAATTGGCTGGGTAACCATGCCAAACGCCATCAGCTTCATCATCTCTGAATTTTGCAATCTTAAGAATTTGACCTTGATCTGAAACCCCTACTTCTTCCAACTGAGATGTAGCAGAAAGCTTAAGTCCCCATCCTTTAGTCTCTTCAAGCCAAAGGGAGGTGTATGTTTGTCTAAAACACTCAACTTCTTCAGGGATTTTTATTGTCCATATCGATTTGTTTGCATTTCCTCTTCTGCGATGTACCGATCGCACCTTATAGGTAATTGGAGGGTCTTTCTGGCTATCAATTAAAATTGGCTCGTCTTGCAGAGTACACATTAGTTATTCCAATCTCAAAGTATCAAGTCAATACAGGATACATCGGTTTAGCAGTCTAACTACTCCCTTCCTTCCAGAAGAATACCGTAGCCCGATCACGTAACAGCAAGGCTTACGCCCGTTTTTCATAGGTAATTTTAGACTCAGGAAGGGAGTATTTCAACATAATTAATTATCTCAAAGTATCATAGCCACTCTGTCAAGACAAGGAAGAAGCTAACGCATCAAAGTCTTCCTACTCCTTTTCTGTCGGAAAATTACCTAGAGACGATCCATCCGTGGGTGCGCCTTGATAATTATCATGCCAGTGGTCTAGGGTTTTCCCGATCGCTCTGAGAGACGCTGACAAAACGCTATGGCTTCATCCCAGGACAATTGGGGATGCCCTCGCCGTATTCGGTTACACCAATGAGCAATGCGGTTTTCTGAGCCATCAGGTTTAGGGGGGACGATCGCCACTGGTTTGATCTCCCGTATAGTTTACCCCAAGTGCCCAGGGTATGGAGAGGGGGACACCGATCGCCCAAACAGAACAACTATTATTGATTTGATTTTATAAATTCAACACCAGGCTAGCGCTATAACCTTTGAAAACTCAATCGTGACTTCATCTCATCCAGACGACTTGACAAATCAACCAATCTTGAAATGATAATAGAGAAGCGATCGAGCCTAGCCCCTCGCTAGCCAGTCCCAAGCGGAGCAGTGAACCATGTCATCCCCGATCGAGCGTCCCTCCAAAGCCTCTGAAGCCGGGGGACAACTCAGCTTTTTTGAACGCTATCTCACCCTCTGGGTGATCCTCTGCATCCTGGCAGGCATTGCCCTAGGGCGATCGTTTCCGGGGGTCGCGGTAGCCTTAGATGCCTTGAGCATTTACCAAGTTTCCATTCCCATTGCCATTTGTCTCTTCTTCATGATGTATCCGATCATGGTGAAGATCGACTTTTCCCAAGCCAAACGAGCCGTCCAAACCCCTAAGCCAGTCATGCTAACCCTGGTTGTGAACTGGCTAATCAAACCCTTCACAATGGTAGTCATTGCCCAATTTTTTCTGGGGGGTCTTTTCCGATCGTTACTATCACAAACCGAGCTAATTCGGGGTGCAGAAGTTGCCCTCGCAGACTCTTACATCGCGGGTTGTATTTTGCTAGGAATTGCCCCCTGCACCGCCATGGTCTTGATGTGGGGGTATCTCTCCTTTAGCAACCAAGGTCACACCTTAGTCATGGTAGCCATTAACTCCCTAGCCATGCTCTTTTTATATGCCCCCCTCGGACGTTGGTTACTCGCCGCCAATAATCTTACCGTCCCCTGGGAAACGATCGTTTTATCCGTTCTGATTTACGTGGGACTGCCCCTCTTAGCCGGAATTTTCTCCCGATCGTGGATTTTGCGACACCAAGGCCGGAAGTGGTTCAACACCGTTTTTCTGCACTATCTCAACCCGATCGCCATTACCGCCTTACTGCTGACCCTCATTCTCTTATTTGCATTCAAAGGGGATCTAATCGTTCAGAATCCCTTTCATATTTTGCTAATAGCCATTCCCCTCTTTATTCAGACCAACCTCATCTTTCTGATTACCTATGTAGCCGCCCAAAAAATGAACTTGTTCTACGAAGACGCAGCACCCGCCGCCCTCATTGGAGCCAGTAATCACTTTGAAGTAGCGATCGCAACAGCAGTCACCCTTTTTGGTTTGAACTCAGGAGCCGCCCTAGCCACCGTTGTAGGCGTATTGATCGAAGTTCCTGTAATGCTACTCTTAGTCGAAGTCTGCAAAAAAACCGCCTTTTGGTTCCCGCGAGAACCGGAAAAAGCCACCCTACCTGATCCCCGCTGTATTAACGTTGATTTGGGGTATTAATAACAATGGCAACGCCAACCTTTGAGCATCCCCCCCGCATTCTATTTTTATACGGTTCCCTGCGGGAGCGTTCCTACAGTCGTTTATTAGCGGAAGAAGCGGCCCGCATCATTACCGAAATGGGGGCAGAGGTGAAATTCTTCCATCCCCATGACCTCCCCCTGCGGGGATTAGTGGACGAAAGCCATCCCAAAGTGCAAGAACTGCGGGAACTCAGCCAATGGTCAGAGGGGCAAGTCTGGTCGTCGCCGGAAATGCACGGCAACCTCACCGGCATTTTAAAGAACCAAATCGATTGGATTCCCCTCAATATCGGCTCTATCCGTCCTACCCAGGGAAAAACCCTGGCCGTCATGCAGGTGAGTGGCGGTTCCCAATCATTTAATGCTGTGAACACGCTGCGAATTCTGGGGCGCTGGATGCGGATGTTCACCATTCCCAACCAATCCTCCGTGGCCAAAGCCTATCTGGAATTTAACGAAGACGGCACTATGAGGGATTCCCCCTATCGCGATCGGGTTGTGGATGTGATGGAAGAACTCTATAAATTCACCCTACTGCTACGGGATAAGGTGGGCTATCTCACCGATCGCCACAGTGAGCGCAAAGCACAAGAATCCAGTTAACATTCCCAACCAATCCTCCCTAACTCAAAACTCAAAACTCATCATTCAAAACTCCTCCCCATTCCCCATTCCCTACCCCCTATTTCCTATGAAAAAAGTCATGTTTGTCTGCAAAAAGAACTCTGCCCGATCGCAAATGGCGGAGGGGTTTGCTAAAGCCTTGGGTGAAGGCAAAATTCTGGTGACCAGTTCAGGTTTAGAGGCTAGTAGCGTCAGACCTGAAGCGATCATTGCTATGCGGGAGGTGGGCATTGATATTGGGAATCAGACTTCTAATGCCCTGAGTGAATTTAAGCCGGAAGATTTTGATGTAGTGATTTCCCTCTGTGGGTGCGGCGTTAGCCTGCCTGTAGAATGGCTCACCACAGAGTTTTTTGACGATTGGCAATTGGATGATCCCGCAGAACAGCCAGAAATTTTTCCTCGGGTGCGGGATGAGATTAGGGTAAGGGTTGAAGCCCTGATCGCTCGTCTGAGCCCAGAAAACTCTCCACACTGATTCGTTTACACTCAAAACTCAAAACTCAAAACTCAAAACTTTACCAAAGCCTAACCTCATTGCCCCTAAATCACGGTAGACTGCTCTTGCAATCAATTTCGGAGCTTCTGCTTAAAAGGTATTGCTTTGAATCTTCCCTCCTTCCTCTGGTTGTGGCGCATTGCGGCGTGGTCGATGGGCTTTACACTGCTGTGCTATGGCATTCAAGCCGTTACGGGGTGGCACATCGCTCGTACCCGATGCTCACTGGGTACGGATTCCGATTCTAGCCGCACGGTCTTGGTTTTAGGGGGGCTTAGCTTTCTCCATCGCCTCTCCGGGGTTGCCCTGTTACTCCTCGTTCTGCTCTTACTCCTCATTGGCTTAGTGGGAACCGTGGGACACTATGGTAACTTAGGGCATTCGGTTCACCTGCCCCTAGGGTTATTAGTGGTGGGGTTAGTGTTAGCTTCCGCCGTCACCGCTGGACAAATCATTAATGGTAATGAATCTGCCCGTACCCTGCATGTTTTTATCAATGGTGGACTGTTTTTTGCCCTGGCTTTAGTCTCTTGGAGTGGATGGGCTGTCGTTCAAAAATATTTATAATTTTTTTAATTCAATTTGATTCAATTCCAATCAAAAATCAAAACTCAAAACTCAAAACCCAAAACTCAAAACTATTTAAACTATGCCTAAGTCTAAACCTGTGCAAAACTCCATTGAGCTAACTGAATCACAATATTACTTTAACCGAGAATTGAGTTGGTTAGAATTTAATCGCCGAGTACTTTGGGAAGCCCAAGACGATCGTACCCTCCTTTTAGAGCGTCTAAAGTTTCTGGCCATTTTTAGCTCTAACTTAGATGAATTTTTTATGGTTCGGGTTGCGGGCTTAAAGCAACAGGTAGAAGCAAATTTAGAAACCCTAACCCCCGATGGGCGTACCCCTAGTGATCAATTGCGAGATATTCATACTGTTTTAGATCCGATGGTGCAGGATCAACATCGCTGTTTTGAGCAGATTCTTGTACCAGAACTGAAAAAGGAAGGCATTTACCTTTTAAATTATCAGGAGTTAGATGATAAACAAAAAAACTACTATCATCATTACTTTGAAGAACAAATTTTTCCGGTTTTAACTCCTCTCGCCGTGGATCCGGGCCATCCTTTTCCCTTCATTTCTAACCAAAGCTTAAACTTAGGTATTATTCTTGCCAATGACGAGCAGAAAAAAGAACTCTTTGCGCGAGTTAAAGTTGATTTTGATCCCCGTTTTGTTTCCTTACCCTTAGAGCATAAGGGAGAGTTTAAAAATGCGGTCTGGATTGGGGTTCCCCTAGAGCAAATTATTGCCAATAATTTATCAGCTTTGTTCCCCGGCATGGAAATTTTAGAATGTCATCCCTTTCGGGTGACTCGCAATGCAGATTTGTCCGTAGAAGAAGATGAGGCGGATGATCTGTTATTAGCGATCGAGCAGGAACTGCGTAAGCAACGGAAAGGCGGCTCAGTGGTTCGTGTAGAAGTATTAAATACGATGTCCGCTGGAATGCGCGATCGACTCTTGCAGGAGTTAGAAGTTGAACCCCAGGATGTCTATAGTTTGCCGGGAATTTTGAACCTGAAGGACTTATTTAATATCACCAGCCTGCCCCTGCCCCATCTCAAGGATCAACGCTGGTCTTCGGTGGTTCCCCCGGCCATGAATGTTTTCACAGAGCCCACGGATGCGGATCCTGAAACCTGGAGAAATGGCAAGGACATTTTAGCAGCCATTCGGCGAGGAGATGTGTTAGTTCATCATCCTTATCATTCTTTTTCGGCAACGGTACAGCGATTTGTAACCCAGGCCGCCCACGATCCCCAGGTTCAAGCGATTAAGATGACCCTCTATCGCACCTCTGGCGACTCTCCGATCGTGAATGCGCTGATTGAAGCGGCGGAAAATGGCAAACAGGTGGTGGCTTTGGTGGAATTAAAAGCACGATTTGATGAGGCCAATAATATTAGTTGGGCGCGAAAATTAGAAGAAGCGGGAGTCCATGTGGTCTATGGTTTGGTGGGGCTCAAAACCCATACTAAAACTACTTTAATTGTCCGAAAAGAAGAGAAAACCATTCGGCTATATGTTCATATTGGCACCGGCAATTACAACCCTAAAACCGCTAAACTTTACACCGATCTGGGGTTATTTAGCTGTGATGGTCGCCTCGGTCGGGATCTGATTAAGTTATTTAATTACCTCACTGGCTATGCCCGGAATCAATCCTTCGATCGTCTTTTGGTAGCCCCCATTAACCTCCGAACTCGGATGGTCGAAATGATCGAACGGGAGCGTGATTTAGCCCTAGACAATAAACCCGGTCGCATTATTGCCAAAATGAATTCCTTAGTGGATCCTCAAATTATCAAAAAGCTCTATGAAGCCTCTCAAGCCGGGGTTCAAATTGACCTCATTGTGCGGGGAATGTGTTGTCTGCGTCCAGGTCTCAAAGGCGTGAGTGAAAACATTCGGATTATTAGTGTCATTGGTCGTTTTCTAGAGCATTCTCGAATCTTTTACTTTGGCAATAATGGCGAAGACGAGATTTATATTGGTAGCGCAGATTGGATGAACCGCAACTTAAGCCGACGCATTGAAGCCGTCGTTCCCATTGATACCCCGACCTTAAAACAGGAACTCAAGGATTTACTTAATCTCTTCCTCAACGATCGTCGTCAAGCCTGGGAATTACAAAGTGACGGTCGTTATATTCAGCGCCGTCCCCAACCCGAAGAAGACGATCGGGGGGTTCATAAAATTTTGATGGCACAAACCCTAGCCAGTGTAGAACCCATTCATAATTCATAATTTATAATTCATAATTAAGCCATGTCTTGTTCCGTTGTTCCTAACGATCGCACCACCGTAATGGGAATTTTGAACATTACCCCCGATAGTTTTAGTGATGGGGGCCAGTTTAATACCCTAGAAACGGCGATCGAGCAGGCCCATGCTCTGGTTACCAGTGGGGTGGATGTGCTGGATGTGGGGGGACAATCTACCCGTCCCGGCTCGGTACAAATTTCTGTTGAGGAAGAACTCGATCGGGTGATTCCCGTGATCCAAGCCCTGAGAGCAACGGGTTTGACCGTTCCCATTTCCGTTGATACCACCCGCGCCGCTGTGGCCCAAGCTGCCCTAGAAGCCGGAGCAACCTGGCTCAATGATATTTCCGGTGCTACCTACGAACCAGAGATGTTGACGATCGCCGCCCACTACCAAGCTCCGATCGTCCTCATGCACATCCGGGGAACCCCCGCCACCATGCAGACCCTCACGGATTACCAAGATGTGGTAGCCGAGGTTAAAACCTTTTTGCAAACCCAAGCCCAGCAAGCAAAAGCCGCCGGAATTGCTCCAGAGCAGATTATTTTAGATCCAGGAATTGGCTTTGCCAAAACCTTTGACCACAATCTCCAATTACTCCATCACCTCCCGGAACTGAAAGCCTTAGGTTACCCTCTCTTAGTGGGGCCGTCCCGCAAAAGCTTTATCGGCCAGATTCTTAATGAACCGATTCCCGCTCAACGGGTGTGGGGCACTGCCGCCGCCTGTTGCAAAGTGATCGCCGGAGGCGCAGACATCCTCAGAATTCACGATCGGGAAATGGTACAGGTGTGTCGCGTTGCCGATGCCCTTTGGAGAACCCCCAATAGAGAAGCCCGTTAATCCTGCCCCCATGCCCCCATGCCCCTATGTTCCCAGAGTTGACCTCCGCCTGCCCCTATGTGCTGATCCTCACCACCGTCGGTTCCCGCGATGAGGCGCAAACCCTCGCCAAAGTCTTTGTGGAAGAACGGCTGGCCGCCTGCGTTAACTCTTTTGCCGTCCAGTCCGTTTATGAGTGGCAGGGGGAAGTCCAACAGGATGAGGAGTGGCAACTGATCTTGAAAACCAGTTTAGCCTTGAAACCCGCCATTGAAGAGCGTCTCAGGGCACTCCACTCCTACGAACTCCCGGAATTTCTAGTGATTCCCGTGATGGGAGGCAGTGAAGCCTACTTAAACTGGCTGGGCAGCCGGTTGGGAACTCAACTGCAAAGCCCAAGCCCGTAAATGGGGCACCTCCGCCGTAATCCCCCATAACCCGGCCTGTTTGTACGTGGCTAAATAGGGTGGGGCAAGGGTTTCCGTGTGACAACACAACAGGGTGGGGAGTTGCAGTTGGTTTGCTTGCTGCACTAAATTCAAAATGACTTGGTGAACCAGGGGATGGTAGACCTCCTCCACCAAGCCCCCCGATCGCCCCCGATCGAGGCCGAGCAAAGAGTGGGCCAGATCGCCGGGGCCAATGATCAACCCCTGCACCCCCGCCTCCGCGAGGGCAGGCAGTTGCCATAATAAACTGGGGACTTCTACCATCACCCAGAGGGAAAGCGGTTCCGGTGAACCTTGCTCCTCTAAAAACTGTCGGTATCGATCGCGGCAAAAAATAAACTCTGCCACCGTCCGCACCATGGGCAACACCAGATTCAGAGGACTACCACACCGATCCAACTGATGCAGCACTGCAAACTCCAAATCCAACACCCTCGGATCACGACAATGGGCAAACGTTCCCCCCACCGTCCACGGAAAAACCCCTTGTCCCACCAGAGACTGCAACTCCGCCGCCCGACAATCTAAACTGCGATAGAACAACGATCGGGGCTGAATCATCTGAATACATCCTTGGAGTCGATCGAGTAGCCGCCGCTGTAACTCCCCCTGACGACCCTCCGTAATCCAATGCTGGGGATGGTGCCCCTCCCACAAATCCAAACAAAACCACTCCGATCGTAATAACCCCACCCCCTCCACCGGGTAAGCCGGAAACGCCCCTAGGCTGGTAACTTGGTTGATGGTTGCAAAAATGCGAATCCCACTTAAGATGTCAAGCAACTCTCCCCCACTGACGACTTCCGCACTGCCTACTCCCTCACTAACCACTTCCCCACTAACAACTTCCCCACTGCCTACTCCTCCACTCCCCACTCCCTCACTCCCCACTCCCCCACTAACCACTTCCTCACTAACCACTCCCCCACTAACCACTCCTCCACTAACCACTCCCCCACTCCCCCCCCCCCCCCCCCCCCCCCCCCCCCTCCCCCCCCCCCCCCCCACCCCCCCCCCCCCCACCCCCACCCCCCCCACCCCCCCCTCCCTCACTCCCCACTCCCCCACTAACCACTTCCCCACTAACCACTCCCCCACTACCCACTCCCCCACTAACCACTCCCCCACTCCCCACTCCCTCACTAACAACTTCCCCACTCTCCACTCCCCCACTAACCACTCCCCCACTAACCACCAAAACCTCAACCCGCCCCAAAGTCCCATCCACCCGTAACCAAGATTGGGAGAGTAAATAGTGCAAATTTGCCAGACCGACCCCCACCACCGCCGGAATTTCCAGTTCCCGCGCCAAAATAGCCCCATGACTGGTCATTCCCCCTTCCGCCAACACCAACCCCTGAACCTGTGTTAACCAAGGAAAAACCTCCGGGGTTAATTGCTGCGCCACCAGGATGATCGGTGCAGACTCCCTAGAGGCATGATTGCCATTCCAAACCGCTGGAGTTAAGGTTTCGAGGTTCAACCCTTGGGAGGGCAAACTAGCGTCCATTCCATAAACCCGCCCCACTTGCACCCCTTTAGAAGCCCCTTGTCCTTGAATAAAGGTGTCTGGTTGGTTGGATACAGGTTGATGGGATATAGGTTGGTTTGATATAGAAAAACGATCGTTCCCACTGGTTTTAAAGGACTGATCCAGCGGAGCCGCCGCCGTGCCCTGAGTCCAGACCAGATCCAGATGGGCCGGATTAGAGGGAGAAGGAGAAAAGATCCACTCCAGTGAGCCCAGATCCGCAAAAAGGGACAAGAGGGCCAGGGCTTCCTCCCGCAACATAGCGAGTTGGTCAGGGGTTAAAACTGGCTGGTGTTTGGCCTCTGGAATCACCCGCTGAAGAGTCAGGGCCGATCGCATCCCAGGGGACAACACCTCCACCGGACAGTTCACCGCCACAGGGGTTTCAGGATGCCAATAAACCCAGGACTGTCGCCCCAGTTGGAGCGTCGCCCACTCCGCCCTCCTCCAGACATAACGATCGGGTACACTTTCCCCTTGCATTAACCCCGCCCCCATCCCCCAAGTGGCAGAAACCCTCATCTCCTGAGGACAGATTTCGATCGTCCCGGTGGCCACCGCAGGCAATAAGGGCTGCACCAACACCGCCAAGGGAAGATGGGCCAGGGAGTGGTGATGATAGTGCCAATACAATAAACTGCGCGCCTGAAAACATTGGCGATAGAGCGATCGGAGATCTTCACAAAAACGCAACCACAAACGCCCCGGATCCGCCGTTCCCAACGAGTGAAGAATGGGATCCAACAGTCCAGTGGTGGGGATGGATCCCAGGGATGGGCGCAAAATGTATAACCTATTGGGAAAACGATCGCGCAGATCTTCATAGGCCCCCCGCAACGATCGCTCCCACTGGGGGGGAAACGCCAGCCCATCAACCTGCTGCTGCAACCCCTCCGCACTTTGCCAAAGCTGCCGGGCCGGATAAGCGGGGCCGGCCACCGGCCAGGTCACCCCCTGAAGAAACGCCTGAAAATACTGAGGGGAGAGGATAAACCCCGGAGGAACGGCCAGACCAGCAGACTGAAAATCACTTAAAATAGCCGCCTTACAACCCACCGCCTCAGTCCTTAGCGATCGGTTTTGTAGCCACAGAATAGGATCGGAATTGAAAGGAACAGAACCCATGCTTGATAACCCTCACCACCCCCCGCCCTAGAGAAACGATGATTTCTGTGGATCCCAACGGAGAGAAATCACGAAAACTGGAGGAAGAGTTTTTTTTGTCTATCTTAAGGTTCTGCTTTTTTGGTGGTAAAGGTATGGAAAAACGTCAAGATTCCCAGACTCTCAGCCTGATACTGGGGTAGGAGATTTGCCGGTAAAAAAGGCACTAAGTCCTGAATATTCAAATCTGTTTTATAAATACTAAACAAAAAATAGTTTTGACGCTGGGTATTTTCAAGCATTAACGATCGCACCTGGGCGAGAGTATCGGGAGACTGCATCGTTTTCACACACTCATCCTGAAACGAATTGCCCACGATCGGCAAGCTTGCGGTGCATATTTCCGTCTCTAAATAGTTCACCGCCTTTTGAGCCGCAAAATCCGCATACTGCTCAGGGGAAGGATTGGTCACGCCCAAAACTCCGATCGTCCCTCCCAACAGTACACCAGCGCCCACCAGTGCCTTGTTTAAAGCCATAAGTCCAGTCCCTCTCAATAACATCCCCATGATAACAATTACCATGGATTCCTACGCAATTCTTCAATCCTTTAACCATTGACCCCCTGATCCCAATGGGGGGATGATAGAGACAGACGCTATCCGCATTGCTCACGCCCGTTGATTCACCGCCGCCATGCCCTGCCGGGGTTAAGCAGCGATCGTTCGGGGCTGAGTTCGGTATTTTGTAGGTATTCTTATGACAACTTCTGCAACCGGTTCTGCACCATCCACCCATCCCGCCTTCTGTGAAGGGATCCAGTATTTTGGCGATCCCTTACCTGGTTTTGACCAGTGGGGCCAACAGCCAGCCATCCCTGAGGGACAAACGGCGATCCCAGACCCTACGGATCCCGCAGCGATCGGCCAGACCCTGTTGGCGGCGGATGCCCTCCGCTATCTGACCTTACACATTACCGGCAGCAAGGAGTCGGGCCATCCGGGCGGTTTTGCGAGTGTGGCGGAGGTGATGGCAGCCCTGGTGATGCTGGGCTATAAACACATCATTACGGAAGTGGGACACCACGCCCCCGGTTTCTATAGCCAGGTCTTTCTCGATCGTTCCCTAGAGGATATGGGCATCAAAACAGTGCAGAACCTCGGCGATCGATTTCGGGAACGCCATGGACTGCTGGGCCACCTCTCCGGCTTTATTCCCGGTTTGCTCAACCCCGCTGGCCCCCTCGGTCAAGGCCAACACTTCGCCATGGCCGGGGCTTGGCTCAATCGGGATACCCTCTTTCCCGTAACGATCGGCGATGGGGGGCTAGGGGAGCCCTACATCATGAGTAGTATGGCTCACTTTAATACCGCCTATCCCCAGGTGACCAACTTCCTGCCCGTGCTGGTGTGGAATGGCTACTCCCAAGAGCATCACAGCATGGTATCCACGAAATCCAATGAGGAAATGATCGCCTATTGGACAGGAAACGGCTTTAAGAAAGTAGTACTGGTGAACGCTAAAGACTTTGATGATGCTCAACAGGACGGGGAATTTGTAGACAGTACCCGCTTCTCCTGGGCACAGCGACAAGCCTTTATGAAAGCCACCCTGGCCGCAGTGGATGAGGCCGCTAAAGCAGCCCTCAGTGGCACGTTAACGGTGCTGATCTTCAAGCAACTCAAAGGGGCAGGGGTTCACAAACGGGGGGCTCAGTCCCACAACCTTTACCCCGGTGACACCCTAGAGAAGGACTACATGGCCAATGCCCTCAAGGGGTTAGCCCTATCCCCCGAAGCCTGGAATTTAGTACGCACCAACTATGAACGATCGGGAGGTGGACCTGCCTCTAAAACCGTCGCCACCGAATTTGAACGATCGCTTCCGTCCCTAGAGGGAGTTACCCTTCAGGAATATAGCGTAGGCGAAAAGCAAGTGGCCACCACCGCCATGGGAGCGATCGTCGCCCAGGTGGGTCAACGGGATCGGAGCTTTGTGGTCACCAATGCGGATGGTAACGCCGCTTCTGGGATTAACAACATCAACCAAGCCCTGAAAATTGTTCACCCCACTGTAGATGATGTGTACTATCAAGGCCCCACGGGTCAGGTGTACGAGCCCCTCAGTGAAGATGCCTGCGCCGGTTTTGCGGCGGCACTCGCCCTCTTTGGCGGTCGTACCCTCTGGTGTTCCTACGAATCCTTTGTGATTAATGGGTTACCCCTGTGGCAAACCGTGTGTCAAGCCATGGCCGAACTGCGTCATCCCACCCCCGCAACGGTGTGCCTGTTTACCGCCGGAGCCCTAGAGCAGGGGCGCAACGGCTGGACTCACCAACGCCCAGAAGTGGAAAACTACTTTGCCGCCATGATGCGGAACGGGAACGTCTTTCCCCTCTTCCCCACCGATGCCAACAGCATTCAGGTGTGCTACGAGTGGGCACTGGCTCAAAAGAACAAAGGTATTACCATTACTGCTAGCAAATCCTCCCTGCCCCTCTATACCAGCTTTGATCAAGCCCGCCAAGCCCTAGAGAAAGGAGCGATCGTTCTTCAGGAGTTATCCGGCACTCAAACCGTAGTGTTCCCAGTGATTGGGGACATGATTTTACAACCCGTCTATGCCGCTGCCCAGCAACTCAGCGATCGGGGGATTGGCAGTAAGATCATTTCCGTAGTTAACCCTCGACGGTTGTATCGACCCACAGACGTGGCTTGGGATACTTGCTCCGAGCCGGATGGCACTTTCCTGAGTAACGAGGAGTTCAGTGCCCTCTTTGGAGGGGATGCCCTGATTGCGGTGAGTGGCGGTTCCAGTGCGCCCTTAGAGCCGGTGTTACTGCGTAGCACTCAACCCCGTGACGTGGTGGCTTGGAAACGGGGTGAAACCACCGCCTCCGCAGGGGAGTTAATGGCCTTTAATGGCATCACGGCCCAGACCTTAGTGGAACGATCGCTGGGGTTACTGGGTTAGATCGCAGCGTAAGCGTACAACGATCCCGGGTTTCTGTTGGTTTTGTGGAAGACCTTTCAACTCCATTGAACAAGAAGCCAGGGATCGATCGTTTACTCTCCGTAGTTGGTAAGGATCGTGAATTAAATAAACCGAAAAGTTCAGGATTAAACCACAGAGGCACAAAGAACACAAAGGAATTCCTTCGAGGCTTTTGTCTCTTTGTGGTGAAATCCAGGTTATAAAGTTTGCATTCCCAAGCTTTAGATTTTACCTTTTTTGAGCTATGGCAGACCCTCGACAAGCCCTCCAAGATTTAATCCATCGCTTTGGTACTTCTTTAGTGGAAGATTCCCTACGCTGTCAAGGAATATTTTGAAGATTTAGACCGTCCTGTGAGGTGCGTGACCTGGAATGATGCGATCGTTTTTTGTCAAAAACTAAAAATTGGTGGAACTACCACCACCATCGCCACCGCCGCTCTTACTACCGCCGCTGTGACCACTGCCGTAGTTCCGAACACTGCTGTAGCGCCGACCACTACCGAAACGGCGACCGCTGCCAATACGACTACTACCGAAACGACGACGGCTGCCAAAAAGACGACGACCACTACCGAAACGACGACGCAAAATCAAAAGGGAGAATGGCAATAACAGGATTACCCATACCCATAAATTGTCAATTGTTTGCCATGGTGGGGCTGATTTTGTACCCCGGATAATACCGTCGAAAATCAGAACCATTTTTACGAGCCCTGTGCCAGGTTGATTTTCTTGGAACGCTGGGACAAAATTACTTTCTGCTGTTTTCGCAGTTACAGCATCAGGAATGATGATTTGCATCTTTGTGTCTGTTTTTATTTCGACACTGCGCCGCGATTTATCTCCGCCATACCAGCAAACCAAAATCAATAAACCACCATTATTTTTTTGAGTGCCGATTTCCCAAGAATTGAAAATATCATGACGATATTGTGTTTTATCGATCCCACAATTATCTACAGTGGCAACATAAATCTGCGCTTTTCCTTCCGAATCGAGTTGGCCTGCTATGGTATTAATTTCTTGCTCTTGGGATTCGCTTAGCCAATTGAGTGTATCCACTACATAACTGTGTTGTGGCGGCAGATCGGGAATGGGTGGATCTTTGCCCTGGGCGTTAACAGGTGTTGTAAACAGCAACGCCGCCAACCCAATGAAAAAGAATAACTTGCGTTTCATAGGATTTCTTTCCCCCAGCGGCTAACTATAGGGTATGTTGGCATCAGTGTAACATAAATCGTAGAACGTTTAGACTGGCAAACCAATGGAGGCAGTAGCATCTTTCACTTTTAGCATCAGCGTCATCGGATCCACTGGCGAAGCAGTGAAACCACACTTCTCATAAAATCGCTTCGCCTCTTCTGAGATCGCGTGTACCAAAATTGCACGTATGCCAGCAATCTCAGCCGCTTGGAGGGTACGAAGAATTGCATCCCGCAGTAGGGCACGCCCTATTCCTTGACCTTGCCAACGCCGATCCACCGCCAGTCGTCCAATGACCATCAGTGGAATGGGATTGGGCATATTACGTCGAATAGAACCCGTTGCCGAAGCTTGTGCCACCGCTCCAACGGCGAGACAGTAGTACGCAATGACTGTTTCCCCCGCACACAGCACATAAGTGCGTGAAGCCCCTTCCTGCTCATTTTTCAGCGCACGACGCTTCAGCCACTCGTCTAGCTGACTATTACCTGAGTCAAAGTCTTCAATGGGGTGTGACGGACTCAGTTTCTCCGGTGGGCGGATCTGACCTTGATCTAATCCCACGGAGCCTTAGTGGTCAGTAAGGTGTGTAGTTTCTCATCTGCGGTAGGGAGCGCATCTAGCAATGCCAGAAACTGCTCAAATTTATGCTGATCTAGCCCAAAGAAACTTCGATCGAGAAGCACATCTTGGGCTTTCTGATAGGCTGATTCCAGCATAAACTCTGAACGGCTCTTACCCTGCACTTCAGCCGCCCGATCAATGAGATCCCGCTGGTGCTGCTTCGCTCGGATATTGATTGTGACATCACGGATCTGGCTAGCTGACCCTGAGGTATATGCCCCTGAGGTATACATAGCACGTACTCCTTGCTAGAACACTCTCCTACTCTAAGAAATTTGTATATACAATGTCAACACAAGAACACCGGTCTATGCTTTTTTGACCAAGGTTCAACGGATCGTTGCATCGTTGCAGATCGGGATTTCCCTAGGACGATCGCCGATCGGGTAGAATAGAAAAGTTTTGTAATTAAGTATTGGGGTTTCCCCTTGAGCCTGGACATCGCCGCGTTATTTCCCTTTCCCTTAGACCCGTTTCAGCAAGAAGCGATCGATGCGCTGGAGGCCGGGCGTTCGGTGGTGGTGTGTGCCCCCACGGGTTCCGGGAAAACTTTGATTGGAGAATATGCCATCCATCGTGCTCTAGAGCGGCAAAAGCGGGTTCTCTACACCACTCCCCTTAAAGCGCTCTCTAACCGAAAACTGCGGGATTTGCGGGACACCTTTGGGGCCGATCGGGTTGGGCTGCTCACGGGGGATATTTCCATTAATCGGGATGCCCCGGTGCTGGTGATGACCACGGAAATTTTCCGCAATATGCTCTACGGCACTCCCATTGGCCAGGTGGGCACCTCCATGGAAGGGGTGGAAACGGTGGTGCTGGATGAGTGCCACTACATGAACGATCGGGATCGGGGGACGGTCTGGGAAGAATCGATTATTTATGCCCCCCCCACGGTGCAACTGGTGGCCCTCTCCGCAACGATCGCTAATAGTGAACAACTCACGGACTGGATTAGCGAAGTTCATGGCCCCACGGATTTAATTTATTCTGATTTTCGTCCGGTGCCCCTGCATTTTGGGTTTTGCAGTAAAGCAGGGCTCTTTCCCCTGCTGGATCCATCGGGAACCACCCTACACCCTGGCTTTAAAAATCAACTCAAAAAAGACAAGGGCAAACCCACCCGCAAACAACCGGATGCCCCCAGTATTGTCTTTGCCATTAACCAACTGCGGGAACGTCAGATGCTCCCGGCCATTTACTTCATTTTTAGCCGTCGGGGCTGCGACAAAGCGGTGGAGGAATGCCGCGATCTCAATTTGGTTAGCCCTAGGGAAGCGGAAATTCTCAAAGCCCACATCGAAGAATTTGCCCAGTACAACCCGGAAGCCCTGCGGGCCAATCAGGTGGAGGCTTTGCAGCGAGGCATTGCGGCCCACCATGCGGGGGTGTTACCAGCCTGGAAAGGCTTAATTGAAGAACTATTTCAACAGGGGCTCGTAAAGGTGGTCTTTGCCACGGAAACCCTGGCCGCCGGGATCAATATGCCCGCCCGTACCACGGTGATTTCCGCCCTCTCCAAACGCACCGATGAGGGTCACCGCCTGCTCTTTCCCTCAGAATTTTTGCAAATGGCGGGTCGGGCCGGTCGGCGGGGCATGGATGAACAGGGCTATGTGGTCATTGTCCAGAGCCGGTTCCAGGGGGTTAAAGAGGCGCTGTACCTGGCCACCGCCAAAGCGGATCCTCTGGTCAGTCAGTTTACTCCCAGTTATGGCATGGTGCTGAACCTCCTGCAAATTCATACCCTGGAGCAAGCGAAAGAACTGGTAGAGCGCAGCTTTGGCCGCTACCTCGCATTGCTGACCCTCAAACCCCAACAGGAGGCGATCGTTGCCCTAGAGCGGGAGCGATCAGAACTCCTGGGTCAACTGGAGGGCATTGATTGGACACAGTTTGATCAATACGAAAAGCTCAAAGGTCGCCTCAAGGAAGAAAAACGCCTACTCAAAATTCTCCAAGGTCAAGCGGAGGAGCACATCGTCAGCAGCATGGCCGTGGCTCTCAGCTTTGCGGTGGCCGGAACCTTGGTGAGCCTCAAAGGGAAACACGTTCCCGTGGCAACCCCCTTACCCGCCGTCCTGTTTACCAAATTAGCCAGTGGCAGTGAATATCCCTACCTGGTCTGTTTAGCAGCGGACAACCATTGGTACATCCTCACCACCAGTGACGTAGTGGGCTTACACGGCGAACTCTGCCGCCTGTCCGAAGTGGATCACCTGCCTCTGCCCAGTGGCTTAGAACCCCGCCCCGGTTACCGACGCAAAGGGGACGGCACCACCTGGCCCCTCAGCCAAAAAGTCGCCCACTTACTCTCTCGCCACAGTGCCAGCCTCTCCATAACCGACACCGCCGAAGAAGTCCAAACCCAAGCCGCACGGGTCAGCGCCGTACAAAGCCAAGTGGAAAGCCATCCCGTTCACCACTGGGACAGCCGGGGGCGGCTCTTAAAGCGGCAAAAACGCCTAGAACAAATTGAAGCCGACTTAAACGATCGTCGGGAAAAACTGCAACGGTACACCCATCGGCACTGGGACGAATTTCTAAGCTTGATGGACGTGCTGCGGGACTTTGACTGTCTAGAGGGCTTAAACCCCACCCCCCTAGGGGAAACGGTTTCTGCCCTGCGGGGAGACAACGAACTCTGGCTAGGATTAGCCCTTACCTCCGGTGTCTTAGATGACCTGCCCCCCCACCACTTAGCCGCCGCCTGCCAAGCCCTAGTGGCAGAAGTGTCTCGCCCCGATGTGTGGATTCGTTACCCCGTCCCCATCCAAGTGGTCGAAGCCTTGGATCCCCTGCGAAGCACCCGTCGCCGCCTCTTTCAAGTCCAACACCGCCAACAAATTGCCCTACCCGTTTGGTACGAACTGGAATTTGTGGGGCTGTGCGAACAGTGGGCATTGGGGGTAACTTGGATGGAACTGTGCAGCAATACCAACCTAGACGAAGGGGACGTAGTACGGATTATCCGCCGCACATTGGACTTTTTGAACCAAATTCCCCACGCGCCGCACCTAGGGGAAGAATTGAAACGGAATGCCATTCGAGCCATTCAACTGATCGATCGTTTCCCCATCCGGGAAGTGATTGCATTGCCCAATGCGGCGGAGGCGTTGGTGGAAGACTTGGAAGATGATTTAGAGGATCTAGAGGATGAACATTTAGAGCTAGCGGAAGATCTGGACGGCGAGCCAGACTCTTAACTTATCCCTGCCCATCTTGGTTTACGCAAAAGTTTCAGCGGGTTTGCCACAGGGCCACAGAGCTAATTTTTGACACTCCTGCTAGGGTAGGGTAAAGTGGTCTCCAGGGATGGAACGATCGTCGTTTCAGATACTTTTTAATCCAGGGAGCTAGGCGGCGACTCGCCGTATAACTCCTTGTTAGATGCCCGTTCACTATCGAAGCGCATTGGTTCTCTTGTACTATTTGAGATGTGAATGATAATCTTGATCTTTCTCCGCTCTAAGAGTACCCTTTGTCTTCGGTACCCAGGCAAATAAACGTAATGCAACAGTTGTCCCTTGCTCTTGAACTATCTGACTCCGAGCCAGTCAATCCACAGTGGTTTCAACAACTCCTATCAATTCTCGACGTAAGACAAGAGGCTGCTTGGACTGACAGTTTTGGTAAGTCTCTTCGTCAAAAGTTGCGGCAACAGGGTATCACTCCAGTTAAAACTCTTAGTTTGTTTTCTGGTGGAGGGGGTTTAGATATTGCGTTCCACGATGCTGGTTTTGAGATAATTGAAATGGTTGAACTGGAAGCTAAATACGTTCAAACACTGCAAAAAAATTCTCAACCAGGAAAGTGGCTAGATGGTTCTAAACCAGTATGTATGGACATTAGAAATTATATTCCTGCTCCGGATCTTGAGGTGGATTTCGTCATCGGCGGTCCACCATGCCAAACTTTTTCTGCGGCTGGACGTAGGGCAGCAGGGGTGGCTGGAACAACTGACAGGAGAGGGACACTATTTCAAGAATATGTTCGCATCTTAAAGTTACTTCAACCTAAAGGTTTTTTATTTGAGAATGTATATGGAATTACTGGTGCGAACAAAGGTGAAGCATGGCAAGAAATTCAAGAAGCATTCAAAGAAGTTGGTTATAGTATTTACTTCCGAATTTTAGATACTGCTGATTACGGTGTTCCCCAGCATAGGGAACGCTTATTTATAGTTGGAGTGAAACAGGGAAAATACTTGTTTCCCTATCCTACTCATGGCTGTGATTCCCTTGATCAACAGCCGTACTACTCCGCAGCCCAAGCTGTTGACGGTTCGGAGACTTCAGATATAGAAGCGGGATTGGGTGGAAGATTTGGTCATTTGCTTAACGATATTCCTCCTGGTCTCAACTACAGCTTTTATACAAAAGAAATGGGTTATCCCAACCCTATTTTTAGTTGGAGATCCAAATTTTCTGACTTCCTTTATAAAGCAGATCCGGATACGCCGGTGCGAACAATCAAGGCTCAAGGTGGGCAATATACTGGTCCATTTAGTTGGGAAAATCGTAGATTTTCTATTTCTGAATTAAAACGATTACAGACTATTCCTGATGACTATAAAGTAGTTGGTAATAGACAAGTTGCTATTGAGCAAATTGGCAACTCGGTTCCTCCCCAACTAGGTAGAGTTTTAGCCCTTAGCATCTTGGATCAGGTCATGGATGTTGGCTTACCTTTTGATCTTGCTTATTTACCTCAAGACAAGCAATTAGGCTTCAGGCAACGTAAGAGAAAATTGACAAAAATCTACCTTCAAAAAGCTGAAGCCGCAATTATTGAACTATCTAAACAAGGAAAAATCAAAGGTTTAGATGCCTCTATTTATGAGGAGAAACGAGAGTTTGTCAGGTTTTTATCTATTGATGACTTTTCGTGGACAGAGGAACCAGTTGCTAATAGTGTCAAGATTTATCTCAGTTGTGAATTGGACTCATCCTCCTGGATAATCAAAGCAAGCACTAACAGCAATTGGGAGGAGCCAGATCGATTTTCCGTTGATGTTTATCCGTCATGTGGTTATGATGACTGGGTTTTATGCACAAACTCAGTGAAACTATGCGCCAAACAGTTAGACACACAAGTCTTTACATCACTCTGGAAAGCTTTTGAAGAAAAATTGACTGAAGTGACAGGAAAAGCAGATTTAGTGCAGTTATCTGGATACTATCAATATAATGCTCGTATCAGCGGAATTATGAATTTTTATGGCAAAGAAAAAGTTAATTTATTTTGGCGAGTTGTTCAATGCGTAACTAGATGTATGGCTACTTCTGCTCAACTTAAAGTAAAAGAATTTGCAGAGTGTTGGGGTGTTAATGAAGAAGATGTTGTTTCTTACCTAGAGTCTTTGAGAGCTATTGGCTATGAAGTTAGAAGCCATAATACGAACCCTCAAATTCCTTTAGGTGAGTATCTGATTCCCTACGCCTTTCCTACGCTTAATCCCAAAAGTGTTCAACTTCGCAAAGTTTTATAGCTGCATCATGAGTGAATTACATTTAAGAGTTTATTCCAATAGAAGCGAATTAATTCTTGCTGACGGTACGGTTCAAACCTTCCATGAAGGAGGCATGAGCCAAGCAGCAAAAGCGAGGTATGCCAGAATAGCAGTAGAACTTTCCAACGGTTATTTAGAAAGACAGATTTTAGCTTGTAGAGATAGATCCTCAGATCTTGACTTTTCAAGTTTAGCTCAAACGCACAGGTTACTTTTAGATAGGTTAATTCAGTCAGTAACTAGCGAAGTTGGTAGAGCATTAGTTGGACTTACAATATTACAGTTGTGCGTTAAGTCAATTGAGCCAGAGCAAAATATTAGATTACATAAAGGTAGCGCAAGTACAAGAGATTTTTCGTGGCGTGACGGAATCTCTATGCGCTCTCTTGATAAGAAGTACATTACACCTGTATTGCGAGAATATGAATTACTCAGGCTAAATGCTGACGGTTTCATGATGACTCGGAGCTTAGCAGAAAACTACCCATATTCAACTGTATATAAGGCAAATCTGCGGGGAGCGCGTTCTGAGTGGGTAAGCATTGTTGAAGCTACAGAGAAAGGCGAATTATCTCCTGATATTGCATTAAAATACCTTCTTTCACAGTTATTAAATCAAGCACAAAATTTCAGAATACTTGCTTCCCAGACGCTTGAGGAACTGAATACATTTTTTGAAGCAACAGTTATCAATCAAGAAATTGCATTGAACTTCATTCTCCGCCACATTAACCAATCTGATTATGCTGCTCGCTTAATGGAAATTGCTATGCACAGCTTAATGCAAGCCATGCAAGATTACCAAGTTTTCCCTAATAGTAATTTGAAGCCACTTTCACAAATGCGTTCAGCTAATAAAAAGCATGGGAATGTTGGTGATATTGAGCTTTTAGAGGACAGACAAATTGTAGAAGCTTGGGATGCCAAATATGGCAAGTCATATTTAAGAGATGAAATTGAGGAATTATCAGAGAAATTGGAGGTGCATTCCGCGATTAGGCGAGCTGGCTTCGTCACAAGCCTTGAACCAGAAAGGCTTGATGAGTTAGAGCCTAGATGTGAAGAGATTGAGGAGATTTATGGAATATCTTTAGAAATCTTGACTTTTGCAGAGTGGGTTGAAGAACAGTTTGAACGTGCATCCACAGAAGAAGCTGCTTCAGAACAGGAACTAGCTGTAGCTTGGATTACAGCTTACGCAGGGTCTTTGGCACAGCTACGTAGAGACATCGCTCCAATAGATGAGCCTTGTTATCAATGGTTGCTAACACTCCGTGATATTTTGACCGAAGAGTTGTGAAGTGTTTATCATTCTTTTGATTGAAGCGGGTCGGTATGGCATCTAACTTCACCGTTATCCCGCTCCTACCTGTCTCACCTAGATTTTGTGTTTACCTAACCTACTTCTCAGTGCGATCGTCTCGCCGTAGGTTGGGTTGAGGTACGAAACCCAAAAGCTCAAGCTTATTATGGTTTAAGAGCGATCGTTTCAGCAAAAGTTGCTAGAGTGTTTCTACAGTCCGATCGCCGATCTTGTAGGATACGTTATGCAATGTAACTCACCCCTCTGTCTACACCGAGCCTGATGAAGAGACAGTTCGTATTATCTCCCTACGAAAGGCAGTGACCCATGAACGCAGACGCTATGAGCAATACATCCAGAACCGATTGGGCTAGAATCGACGCGATGAGCGATGAAGACATTGACACCTCTGATATTCCCCCCCTATCGGAGGAATTTTTTGCCAAAGCACAATTGCGAATGCCTAAGTCACCCGTAAAAGTATCAGTTTTAGTCGATCCTGATACACTTGCTTGGTTTCAGGCACAAGGAGTACACGCTAAACAACAGATGTCTGTGGCGTTGAAAATTTATGCTGAGGCACATAAAGCTCATCTAGGTTGATCTTGTAGGATACGTTATGCAATGTAACTCACCCCTCTGTCTACACCGAGCCTGATGAAGAGACAGTTCGTATTATCTCCCTACGAAAGGCACTGACCCATGAGCGCAGACGGCGGTGGTATAACTCCTTATTCCCTTGCTTGAGGTTCTATGAAAGAATATCATAAAATTCAAACCCTATTCAAACGCGATCCTGCAACACAATATAAAACCCTTTTAGAAGGAGAGTTTTCTTTGTCGGAATTTGAATACTTGTCTCAGAATGAATGGATATTTACTGAAAAGGTTGATGGGACAAATATCAGGGTCATGTTTGATAAGGAACAGATTACGTTTGGCGGAAAAACGAATGACGCACAAATTCCTGCGGTTTTAGTGCAAAGATTAAATGAGCGGTTTTTGCATCAACTTGAAACGTTTAAGTCTATTTTTAGCGACGGAGTTTGTCTCTACGGAGAAGGGTATGGTGCAAGAATACAAAAAGGCGGCGGGAATTATCGGAAAGATCAGGATTTTGTTTTATTTGATGTAAAAGTCGGAGATTGGTGGTTACAGCGTAAAGATGTCGAGCAAATTGCACATCAACTGTCGATTGATGTTGTTCCCATTATCGGAAGCGGAACCCTACCAGAGATGGTCGAGAAGACACGATCGGGATTTATGTCACAATGGGGGGATTTTATGGCAGAGGGAATTGTCGCCAGACCCAAGGTAGAGTTGAAAACCAGAAGTGGAGAAAGAATTATTACGAAGATTAAATACAAGGATTTTCGTCAATCATAGTTGAGGGAACTGATTGTCCTTAATCCCTTTAAATCCTGCTGGGAGGGGGTTAGGCCCTTGCCCTGAACCAAAACCCAAAAGTTACCTAGTCCGCCGGGATCTAAGAGTTGATGGAGGGCATCTCGGCGCTGAAGAAGGGCGGCTAAAGATTGAGGTTTGGAAGAGAGTGCTTCAAGACGATCGCCTAGTCCTAATGCCATCAAAAATAGGGCTTGACGAGTGAAGCCTAAGGTTTCGAGTCCGGCCTGCTTTCCCCACTGTTGTAAATCTGTAAAATTCACATGGGCGGTCAAATCCTGTTCCCCCACATTCACGTAAGGATTATCGTGGCGGCGATGGTGATAGTAACATTGCAACGTGCCTTGGCTGCGCTGGGGGTGATAGTAACGATCACGATCGTAGCCATAATCAATGGTAATGACATAGCCTGTTTTTAACTTCTCAGCAAGAGAATGAATCCACCCTTGAGCAGCTAAATTTACTTCTGTCCGATAGGGATTTGGATAGGGGGGCTGGGTTAAATCAATCTGCTGTTCTTGGAAATAGGTTGCCAAACGATCGTCAGATAGGGGCCCATAGACCTCTTGCCATTGATTGTTCTGCCAGGTCACATACACTTCCTGAAGGTGTCCATCCTGGGCAATCACCTGATGAACAGGAAAGGCATCCACCAATTCATTGGATAAAAAGCAGCCCACAATCCCGTTATTTTCTAACCCTTGGAAATCATCCCAATTCAACCAATGCAAACGATCGAGAAATGGCTCTAGACGAGTCTGTTGCTGTTGCTTTAAACCCAAGGAACGCTCCATAATCCAATACTGAAGCGATCGGAAACAATCGGGACTTTGTGCGCCTAAGCAGGCTAATATATCTTGGGCTAAAAACCCTTCACCTGCTCCCATTTCTACCACAACAAACCGATCGGGACAGTCTAATTGCTGCCAACAGTCTGTCAACTGCTGAGCCAGTAATTCGCCAAAATCTGGCCCTAAATGTACCGATGTAAAGAAATCTCCCCGTTGTCCCAACCCCTTGCCCTGGCTATAGTAACCATATTGGGGATGAAAAAGAGCCCAGTCCATGAACTCGGCAAAGGGAATAGAAGCAGCAGAACGATCGTTTAGGTGGTTCCGCAATGCTAAGTTTACGTTCATAGGATGAAATTCAATGGACTTGGGCTCCCGCTATTCGATTTTAGACGTTTAGATTTTAGACTTTAATAGTTCAGTCCCTATTCTTCCGGTTCGATCGTGCTGCTCAAACCATGACCTTTTAAGGTCTCACAGTAAAATTCTGCGGGTTCTAAATCGCAAATAATCACCAAGGCTAAGCCATTGGTGTGGGCTTCCATCATAATACTAACCGCCTGAGTTTCACTGAGGCTCGGCACGGTGGTCATGAGCACCTGAACCACATACTCCATACTGTTAAAATCATCATTATGGAGTAAGACCCGATAGCGGGGGGCAATTTTACGAACCGTAGATGTTTTTTCCAGGGTTTGAACAGACACAGAAACCTCCTTATTCAATAGCGCATTCTAACCGAAACTCCAAATCCCCCCGATCAGGCTGGGTCTTGATCCGAGGGACTGTCTCATTTTTTAGCATATCTAGAAAATAAAGCGTAGGAGCAGGGGGGGCACAGACTGCACCGTATTGCGTAAACTATTGAAAAAACCACCCTGGGATTTGGCTGGCTTCAGGGATTCCTGGAGGGCCAGGGTCAAATTCTCCGCCACCTGTTGACCTTGGGGATTGTCCTGGGTTGCAAATAATTGGGCTGCCCTCTGACTATCGCCGATCGCTCCTTGGGTATCATTGATATTTTGCCGAGAAATGGCCCGGCTCAAATAGGTTAGCGCGGAATTAGGGTTGCGCTCTAGGGCTTGGTTATAGTAGTTCAGCGCCTGTTCATGGCGACCCGCCTTCGCAGAAGCCACCCCCCAGTTATGAAAATCCTCAAAGCGTCCCGCACTGGCGGGAACCCCTACGGATCCCTGAAGGTTGGCATACTCTAAATTCGTCCCATCCAAAATTGCTGCAAACAGATAGGCATTCCGCAGATCCGCCGCACTCAAATTGGCGGTAGCCAGGTTTGCCCCCATCAAGTTGGTGCCCACCAGGGTTGCACCACTCAGGTTTGCCCCGGCCAAGTTTGCTCCGGTTAAGTTCGCTTGGCTCAGATTCGCCCCGGTTAAATTTGCCCCGGTTAAGTTTGCCTCTTCCAAATCCGCTAACACTAAATCCGCCCGGCGCAGATCGCAGTTTTCGCAGTTGCCCGTGGTGAGGAGTTGTCGTAAATCATTGAGATCTTCCGCACGGAGAGAACTCGCCAGACTCCCCCAGCAGACTAAGGTAAGGGGAACTAGGGGGACAAGGGAGAAGCGGGAAAAGAACGATCGCATAGGTCTAGCCTTCCAGGATCAGGAATAGGGAGAAAAGTTATAGCAGTTATATCGCTTGAAGATCAAAAATGGCCGGGGAAAGATTCTTGAAGTTTACTTTGAATGTGTTTAATTAACCGGGGCAACGGTTGACCAATCTCTGGCAGTTTAAGCAAAGAACCCTGATAGTAGACCCTACAGGTCAACTCTTGGGTATTTGGCAATTCTATCGGCTCGATCGTAATGGGCAATTGTAATTGTTGGGCAGATAGTTGGTCGATGGCAGTTAACAAGGTGGTCGTCAAGAGACTTTTTAGGGGTAATGCTAACCCATACAGTTTGTCCGCCTGGACGTTAAGCTGTAGTTTAGGTTCCGGGTCATCGGTTTTTAAGCCCTGAGTAATTAAGCCCTGAACGATGCAAGTCAAGGCGCGACCGTGAATAGGAATCAATTGTTGCCATTCATTGCGTAAATGCCAATAACTGCCACGATGGGCTTCACAGTAAATAATCTCCCGGCGGTAGTGGGTGGTAAACCCCAAGCTCTGGGGCGTAGGCATGGGTAACTGGGGCACGATCGTCTCCAGGGTTTGGGCGATCGATTGGAGGAGTTCAACGATCGTCGTCAGGGAAGTGGATAAATCCAGACTTTGGGGATCCGAACTTAATG
>DALYGI010000001.1:50188-58964 GCA_031971595.1 Prochlorotrichaceae cyanobacterium CTOTU29312 | reverse complement strand
GAAATGGGCAGTGGTGAAGTAGGTACATCTATTCATGAGTAAGCGTAAATATGTGCGAAACCCACAAAGGCGATCAGTCTCTCCCCATAGCCTTTCTCACTGACCCCCTGCAACTTCGCCCTAGTAGACTCAGTTGTATATCTGCCTACCATTTCAATCTCAGCATCTTTGCATAGCGTGAGCAAGACGATCGTAATAATGGTGGCAGACTTGTGCCTCAGTGTACTAGTCTTTTCTCCTCACTGCGGGCACTCTAGGTTTCTTTCGCTTTGAGGCTTAAGCGCTCATTTTCGATCGCCACAACGATCGTGCTGCCGGTGGGAAATTCACCCCGTAAAATCGCTTTGGCAATGGGGGTTTCCAGTTCCCGCTGGAGCGATCGTTTGAGGGGGCGGGCTCCATAAACCGGATCGTAGCCCACTTCTACGAGGAAATCGATGGCTTCGTCGGAGAGTTCTAGGCTGATTTTTTTATCGGCTAAACGATCGGCTAGGCGTTGGGTTTGAATGCGGACAATATGACGCAATTGATGCCGTTGTAGGCTATGGAAAATAATAATTTCGTCGATCCGATTCAAAAATTCCGGTCGGAAATTGGCCCGTAGCGCCTCCATCACTCGGCTTCGCATTTCCTCATAGCGGCTATCATCCCCCGCCACATCCAAAATATAGGACGAGCCAATGTTACTGGTGAGAATAATGATGGCATTTTTAAAGTCTACGGTGTGACCTTGGGCATCCGTCACCCGCCCATCATCCAGAATTTGTAACATGATGTTAAAGACATCGGGATGGGCTTTTTCGATTTCATCAAACAAAATGACTGCGTAGGGACGGCGACGAATGGCCTCCGTGAGTTGTCCTCCTTCGTCGTAGCCCACATACCCCGGCGGCGCACCAATTAAACGGGAAACGGCGTGTTTTTCCATATATTCCGACATATCAATTCGCACCATTGCGTCTTCCGTGTCGAATAAATAGGCGGCTAAGGCTTTGGCTAATTCCGTTTTCCCTACCCCCGTAGGCCCCAGGAAAATAAAGCTGGCGGTGGGACGGTTGGGATCCGCTAATCCTGCACGGGAGCGCTGAATGGCATCGGCTACGGCGGTTACGGCATCGTTTTGGCCAATGACCCGCTGATGCAATTCGTCTTCTAAGAGCAGTAATTTCTGCATCTCGGATTCCACCAGTTTACTGATGGGAATACCCGTCCATTTAGAAATAATTTCCGCAATATCTTCTTCTGTCACTTCTTCCCGCAACAGCGATCGTTCTGCGGTTTGGGCATTTTCAAAGTGCTCTTCTGCTGTTTTTAATTCCCGCTGGAGGCTGGTGAGTTTGCCATATTTCAACTCTGCGGCCCTATTGAGATCGTAATCTCGCTCCGCATTTTGAATTTCCACATTGACCCGCTCAATTTCCTCTTTCAGGCTTTTACGATGGTCTAAAATCTCTTTTTCGGCTTTCCATTGGGCATTTAACGCCGATTGAGATTCCCGCAGATCCGCTAGTTCTTTCTGAAGGCGATCGAGTCGTTCTAAGGACGCTTGATCACTTTCTTTTTGTAGGGATAAGCGCTCCATTTCCAGTTGCAGAATTTTACGATCGATTTCATCTAATTCTTCCGGCTTAGAGGTACTTTCCATCTTTAATTTTGCTGCCGCTTCATCCACCAAATCGATCGCTTTGTCCGGCAAAAAACGATCGCTAATATAGCGGGTAGATAGGGTTGCCGCAGCAACGAGAGCAGTGTCGGAAATTTTAACGTTATGGTGGGTTTCGTAGCGATCTTTCAGTCCTCGCAGAATGGAAATGGTATCTTCTACCGTGGGCTGATCCACATAAATCTGTTGAAACCGTCGCTCTAGGGCCGCATCTTTTTCAATGTATTTGCGATACTCATCTAACGTGGTGGCCCCAATACAGCGCAATTCTCCCCGGGCCAACATGGGTTTCAGTAAATTACCCGCATCCATGGAACCTTGACCCGCACCAGCCCCCACAACCGTATGAATTTCATCAATGAACAGGATGATTTTGCCATCAGAATCCGTCACTTCTTTCAAGACGGCCTTGAGGCGTTCTTCAAATTCACCCCGATATTTTGCCCCCGCAATTAATGCCCCCATATCCAAGGCAATGAGTTTGCGATCCTGCAAGGATTCCGGCACATCACCATTGACAATACGCTGGGCCAAGCCTTCCGCAATGGCGGTTTTACCCACCCCAGGTTCCCCAATTAGCACCGGATTATTTTTCGTGCGGCGGGACAAAATCTGAATGGTGCGGCGAATTTCATCATCCCGACCAATCACCGGATCGAGTAAACCTTGGCGGGCAAAATCCGTGAGATCCCGTCCATATCTTTCTAAGGATTGATATTTACCTTCAGGGTTTTGATCCGTCACTTTTTGGGTTCCTCGAATTTGAATAATGGTACTTTTTAGCTTATCTTCGGTGACATTAAATTCCTTGAGTAACCCCCGCCCAAAGCGATCGTCCTTGGCATAGCTGAGGAGTAAATGCTCAATAGAAATGTAGTCATCTTCAAAGCTTTTGCGGTGTTGCTCCGCCCGATCCAAAAGTTTATCCAGGGAAGATCCTAAATACACCGAACTATTGCTGCCGCTGACCTTGGGCTGCCGACTTAAAAAGTTATCTGTATAGTCCCGTAAACGCTGGATCGGCGTTCCTAACTTGGTGAAAATACTACTGGCTAACCCCTCTTGTTCTAACAGGGCTTTGAACAGATGCTCACTTTCAATTTGCTGCTGTTGGGCTTGTTTGGCAATGTCAGGAGTATGGGCGATCGCCTCCCAAGCTTTGTCCGTAAATTTATTGGGGTCTGTTGGTTGCATAGGGCACTAAACTCCTGAACTTCCGACTCTTGCTCTCAAGGTTCTGCTAAAGGTTATGCTAAAGCAGAGGGGAAATAATCGGGAAGTGCAGAATGCCCCCCCAAAGATGGCGGAATTCTCGATTTCCTAGGGGTGGGGACTGAAATGAATCAGATAGATTTGGGATCCCTCCGGTGCTAAGGAAATGGAAAGGGTAGCATCGGAAGGGCTAAAAACCTGGGCGGTTTCTAGGTTTTCAATGTGCTTCACTCGATAGGTTTGGGCACTGTTTTCGCTATCAGTGTTGGATAGAAACAGGGTATTTAAGTTCACCCTAAAATCGCCCCCTGCGGTGGAATAGGCATATAAAACCAGGGAACATTCCGGGGATGTAGGTATCGAATCCTCTGTGGGATCTAGGGCCGGATTCAAGATGGTATCTAGGATCGGATTTAAAGTTGGATTGGTGGGGCTTTCTTTGCCACAACGATCGTCCTGACGCACCATAAATAGGTCTTTATCCGCATGGGATTCCGGTGGGAAAATAAAACGGGTTTTGCCATAGCGAAGGAGGGGATACTCTTGACGCAGGTGCCCTAATTTTTGGGTTAATTGATAGAAGTCATCATTCCATCCCTCATCCCCTGGCCAGATCATCATCGGCTCATTAAAGGGATCTCCCCCGGCCCCAAAGGGACTCCGATGATCGATATGATAGGGAACCGCTAAACCCGTTTCTACCCCATAAAAGAGAAGGGGAACGCCGGGACTGGTAAACAGAAATTTAATGGCACTGGCGTAGGCCGTTGCGGTCATTTTAGGATAGTAGGTTAACAATCGAGTTTGATTGCCCGCTTCCAAAAAATTGACCCAGGCTTGGGCATCTTCCCCCCGTACACTTTTGAGGGCCGATCGGGGAATTTCTAAGGATTGACTGGGGTTTAACATCAACTTTAGGAATTGTTGAGATAACCCCTGATTGTAGTATGCTCCATCCTTCCCTAACGTCTGTTCCCGCAACACGATCGTCCGTCCATCCCAACCCCGATCGTTACCAAAAAAGCGGCGGGCAGCAATACTTAAACTGTAATTGACTAAATCAAAACTCTTAGTGTTTTTATACCATTCAATACTGTTGAGGTTGCGATAGCCCCCATCCCCATAATCCGCAATGAGAATAGCTTGGGGATTGATCTCCATGACGATCGTTTCTAAATCTTGCCAAAAGTCAAGGGGAACATTGGGAATGGCGGGTAAATATAAGCCTGCAATCGGTGCTTGTTCTTGATTAAACTTTAGCCAAAACTCGATCGCTTTCAGTAAATAATTATAAACCGCTGGATTTTGGTGATTTAAGTCAGGTAAACCATCCACAGCCCCCTGCTCTAAGGCTTCAGGAGTAGGGCGATTATAGTCAATATTGCTATAGGGATGAAACCACTCCTGGGGATTACTTTGATTAGTTTTCGGATCCACATATTCCGCTACTAATTTCCCCGCCTGATAAACCGCCCCCTGATCCACTAGCCATTGTTGATATTGACTGGCATCAAATTCAGGATAGGGATCATAGCCTCGATAGGGGGAAGTATGATTGAGATTAAACTCTAAAATAACCCCTATATCCCGTTGTTTCGCCTCATCCAGTAACCGTGCCAACGCCGGAAACCGATCGCTGCTAGAGGCTGACGGTGGATCCGCTAAATGCTCATCAATTTTCCACCAATCCTTCGTCCACGATCGATTAAACCCAGCGGAGGCATGGGCATAAAACGAATCATAGTTTTCCTCTTCTGGAGAAACCCGATCGTGAAGATAACCATTTTGCCAAGGATTATAAATTAAGCCATTGGCCGCATCTTGAATGGGGGATAAAACTAACTTCGTAACCCCTAACCCTTTAAGATAGTCTAACTTTTGGGCAATTCCGGCTAGATCGCCCCCCCAATATAAATTAATATAACGATGGCTTGGATCATATAAATAGGGCAGAAGAACGCGATTCGCCTCATTATAATGTTGGGTCGATTCCGGTAACCCTTCATCCACCGGAAAAGCCTCTAGGGGAATATTATTATGAGGATCCCCATCCGCAAACCGATCGACTTGAATATAGTACAAAACATCATTAGCAAGATTCCCTCGCCCCGTATACTGGGGTAAGTCGATCGCCTCAATGTCCGCTTCAGACTGAGCCCAAACGGGCAACGTTGGCCCACTGAACAGTAACAGAACTAATATGAGAATGAGCGAAATCAGAGCCTTCATAGATTACCGGGGCAGAAAAGGCGTACACCACGAATCAGCGCTAGTGTACCCGAAAACAAATCCTGGGGCTAAACAAATCATGGGGCTAAGAAACTCGCAGGCTTCGCCTGTGCCCCACTGCCCTCCACCTCAATTCGGCACTGGCTAGCCCCACCATCCGCCGCTAAACAGGTGTAAGCCCCCAAAAATTCCCCTCGAAAACTAAACGCCCGCAGGTTATAGCCAAAAGACTCCGCCGCACTGCCAAAAACCGAAAGAAATTCGTAGCGCTTAAAGTAGTCCATCGTGCTCCAGCGTTGCAACTCCAAAATTAAATCCACCCGACCCGCTTGATTTTGCCCTGGCACATAGGTCAACCAATCCTGCACTAACTTGGGATATTCTGGATAGCCTCGCCCCTGGGAGCCAAATTGCTCCTGAGTCCACCACAGACTGGGCAAAGTTAACCCCTCCCGACACACGATCGTACTGCCTAAGACCGCACCAGGGACCAACTGATCGAACCGTTGGGGACAACTCTGAAATCCCTGGGCCGGCCGGGCTCGAAAGCGCCCCAAGCGCCACAACTCCGGTCGAGGACAGCGGGGATACTCCCCCACACAGGACTCTGCCACCGTTGCGACGGTAGGGGACACAGGTTGGGCGGCAACGGGATTGCCCCTGACACTACTCAGAAGCCAACTCCCCACCCCGATCGTCCCGATCGCTAAATACCGCAGTGTCTGCCCCATAGCCATAGAATTTTAAGATCTGAAGATCGTCTGTTTTATCATACCCCTCCTCGGAGGGGCACACGCCGTTAAACTTCAAAATCAATGGCTAATCTCTGGAATCGGGGGTTCCCTTTTTCGCTATACTCTGCTATGGTGTTATTTCTGAATGCGGGCATGGTTTAGTGGTAAAACCTTAGCCTTCCAAGCTAAAGATGCGGGTTCGATTCCCGCTGCCCGCTTAAAATCATAACCTGGATCAAAGTGCTTGCCTAAAAGCGCTTGGCTAAAGGTGCTGTAACTCAGGTGCTGTCATGGGTGACCCTTCCGATCGTTTTCCAACCCACGCCCCACGCCCCGACTGGATGAAAAGAGGTTTCAAGCTAGATTTTCTATTCTGGGTTCTGGTGCGATCGATCGTTCTGTGGGGGGGCATCACGATTGGGATAAGTGGCTGTAATCTATCTGCCCAGAATCCGGCTGATGTTTCTTCTCCTTCTGCTGCTCAAAATGTCTCCCCGGAGTTGTCCCCTGCGGGTTCCTCCACCGCAAAACCCTGTACCAATCCTGAGCAAACCGTTAAGTTTGAGCCGGTTACCTTAACCCATGCCAAGGGCTTTAGCCTTGAATATCACGATCGCTATAAAGTCCTAACCGTATCGACCCCTTGGACAAATTCCAATCAGTCTTTTCAATATCTTTTGGTTCAATGTGGTACCCCTATTCCCCCAGGCTTTGATCAAGCTCAGGTGATCACCATTCCCATTGAAAAAGTGGTCGTGTTATCCACCACCCATCTGCCCTTTTTCGATCGTCTCAATGCCTTGGATCGGATTGTGGGCATTCGTCAAATTCAAGATGTGAGCAACCCCAGACTCCGGCAACAATACGATCGGGGGGAAGTGGCAGCGGTGGGCAATGGCACGGATTTAGACTTTGAGCGCATTGTTAGTTTACAGCCGAATTTAGTGACCACCTTTGGCATTGCTAATGTGGAAACCACTAGCATTCAGCGGCTTCAGGATTTAGGGCTGTCTACCGCTGTCATTGCGGAATACCTGGAAGCCGACCCCCTAGCCCAAGCGGAATGGATTAAGTTTATTGCTGCTTTTTTAAATCAGGAAACGGAAGCTAATGCAATTTTTGAGGCGATCGTTCAAGACTATAACCGCCTCCGATCGTTAACCCAAAATCTAGATCAACGCCCCACTGTATTAACTGGGTTTGACTTAAATGGAACTTGGTATGTTGCCGGGGGTAAAAGTTTTATTGCCCAATTTATTCAGGATGCGGGGGGAACCTATCTCTGGCGGGAGAATACCAGCACGGGAAATCTTGCTCTAGACTTTGAAGCGGTGTTTTTAAAAGGTTCCCCCGCAGAAATCTGGATTAATACCAATACCCGCTGGCAAACCGTTTCAGATGTTACCCAAGAAGACGATCGCTATGGTCAATTTCAAGCCTTAAAAACCAACCGTATCTTTAATAATGACGCTCAACTTAATGCCGATGGTGGCAACGACTACTGGGAAAGTGGCATTCTCAATCCTCACATTGTATTAGCGGATTTAATTCAAATTATTCACCCAGACCTCTTGCCCGATCACACCCTATTTTATTACCGTCAACTTCTGCCCAATCCCAGCCCTTCTAATCCTAGCCTAAACGATCGTGAAGCCTCGCCCCCTTAAACTCGCCCAAATTACCGACACCCACCTCCTTGCGGATCCCCACGCCCTCCTCCGGGGATGTGCCCCCTTGCATAACCTCCAAACCCTTCTCGATCGCCTCCGCTCAGAAACGATCGACGCATTACTTCTCACGGGGGATCTGGCAGAAGCCGGGGAACCGGAAGCCTATCACCACTTGTTAACCTTACTTAAACCTCTGCCCTGTCCCATCTATTGGTTAGCGGGTAACCATGACTGTTTAGACAGCGCCCACCAGATTCTCAGTCCCCACTATCCTGGCCCCACCGACCCCGTGCGATCGATTTCCCTCGGAGCCTGGCAATTGATTTTACTGAACTCGGTCTTACCCACCGCCACCTGGGGAGAAGGCTACTTAACCGAAACCACCCTCCACAGTTTAGAAACCACCCTCCAGACCCATCCCGATCGACCCGCCCTCATCGCGCTCCATCACCATCCCCTTCCCGTGGGCATCGACTGGCTGGATCAGATCGCCGTCACCAATGGAGCCACTTTCCTAGAGCGCATTGAACCCTTTAGCAACATTAAAATTATTCTCTTTGGTCATATTCACTGGGCCTTCCAGCAGCAGCGAGGCACCCAAGCCTTTTACGGTTGTCCCGCCAGCAGCCTCCAGGTTATGCCGCCGCCACCCCTCCCCCAAGAGCAATCCCCCGGTTTTAGGCTACTGTTCCTAGGGGAAAATGGTAGCCATCAGACCCAGATTTATCGCCTCTGAACCGTGGAGGAATGTGGAATAATCGGAAAGATCACGATCCCCGCTTCTACCCCATTTTGAAATTCGACCCCAGTTTAGTAGACGAGCTTCTTTACAAAACGATACAATTAGTGGGTAATTATACTTGAGTAGCCTGGTCTGAAATTAGAACTTTAGGATTTCACCATCCGAAGAGATGAGGATATGAAGCTCTTCAGCATGGAACCCAGACTATTCAAGATTGCTTTCTGTGGATGGTGTGAGGACTACTACGATATGGATTCAGCAACAATTTTAGAAACAGATTCAACGAACCTATCTCGTGATCAACGGGTCTTACAAATCCGCAATCTCGTAGAGACCTTGCACATGGCGGATGACATCGCCAGCAAGGGGTATCTCATTACCAGTTCGGAGCTAGCGGACTTAATGAATGTCAATGCCAGTGCCGTAACCAGTCGCGGTGAGCAATGGGTTTGGCGGAACTGGGTGGTATCACGGGTTCGTCGGGAAGGCAACCAAATCCTGTGGCAACTGGAACGCATGGATTAAG
>DALYGI010000001.1:47343-50088 GCA_031971595.1 Prochlorotrichaceae cyanobacterium CTOTU29312 | reverse complement strand
GAAGGGAACCGGCACAAACTCCCCCTCTAGGGAGGGGGTTGGGGGGTGGGTCTGTTGGGTTGTAGCTTCAATAAAAAATTGCAATAAAAATTTACAAAAAGACGTAATTTACCCTTTTTAATGAAGTTTCTTAAAGGAGCTTGAAAGTTGTAGGGCTCAGTTGTCCCTGCTCCCCTAGAATAATGGCATCCGTCTAGTCTTTGGGTCGTGCCCTCCTTCAGGGAGCGATCGAAACCTAGCACATCACTCTTTATAAGGAGAATTTAAGATGACAGGGGATTTTGCAGCCTCTTTCCTCCCGTTTGCGATGGTGCCCCTCATGGGCTTAGTGGTACCGGCCATTGCGATGGGTCTTTTCTTCCTCTATATCGAACAAGATGCCTAAGGGATTGACCTGGCCTTTGCGATCGGATTTACGGCGATCGTAGGTGCGATCGAGGAAGGTGTGGGTTGATCTGTTACATTCAAAATCTTGAATCCTTCTTCTTTTTAGCGTTTTACCTTGCCCATGAGGTTCGCCGTGAACTGTCATGGGTTCAATGCCTTCAAAACTGAGTCTGATCTTTTTGCGTTTTCTGGATTTGGAGAAAGTACTTCATGGACATGATTACTTCCGGTGGAGATCCCCAGGTTGGGAATCTAGCCACTCCGCTTAACTCGTCTGGCTTTTCCGTTGCCTTCCTGAATAACCTGCCCGCCTACCGTGCAGGCTTATCGCCAAACCGTCGGGGCTTGGAAATTGGTATGGCTCATGGCTATTTTATCTATGGTCCCTTTGCCCTCCTGGGGCCCCTGCGGGATAGTGATCTGGCCAGCACTGCCGGTTTATTAGCCACGATCGGTTTAGTGGGTATTCTCACCATTGCACTGTCCCTGTATGGCAGTGTGGCAGCTAAAACCGCTGAACCCACCTTAACTAACCCTAATCCCCCTGCGGATCTGGGTACCCCTGAAGGGTGGAGCGAGTTTGCTAGCGGCTTCCTACTCGGCGGCTGTGGTGGTGCCTTTTTTGCCTATTTCCTGTGCAGCACTCCTCACCTAGAGCCTCTGGTTCGCCTAGCGGCTAATGTGTGGTCTTCATAGGTTGATTAATTTCAGTTAATTAAGTTTATAACTTAGCTTAAAGGGCAGATCGCTGGGTCTGCCTTTTTTGTGTTTTCTTTGTGTCTTTTCATGCATCCAGTCCATTAGTCTATTAGTCAATGACCATCCCATCCAATACCCTCCAATCAATGGGATCGGTTTAAAACCTGAAGCATGGTGCGGGGAAAAACCCCAACAATGGAGGCTAAGTCCTCTGGCGGTACTCGACGGATGATCTCAGGGCTAAAATAATTTTCCAGTTGGTTAAGGAATTGTTGAGCCCGATCGGTGGGGTTAGGGAGTTCCGTTAAACGATGGGTATTTAAAGTCCACTGCCGACGGATGAGATAGGCACGATAGAGTTCATCGGCATTGGAGGGGGAGGTTAGGGACAATTTGCCAATGGGGACGAGACGGGTGCAGGAGCGATCGATCTCTCCCCCTAGGATGGAACCCGGCCCCAGAAATTGACAACAGTAGGGTTTACAGACAATCAGAGCCCCTCTGTGGCGGTTACTAATAACCAAGGCTTCACCCTGTCGAATCCGGTTAATTGCCTCTTCTAGGGGGTGAGGATGATGGGAGAGGGGATGATGGGAGAGAGGGATAGTCATGATCGCTTGCCTTTAGAACTGACTATTAGGATTGAGGTCTGGTGCTTAGAACTGGCGCAAAAAACGCAGATCACTATTATACAAACGGCGAATATCATCAATTTGGTGCAGCACCATGGCAAATCGTTCTACCCCTAGGCCCGCTGCAAACCCCGTATAGGTTTCTGAGTTGTACCCTACGGACTTAAAGACGTTGGGATCCACCATGCCACAGCCCATTACCTCTAACCAGCGCCCTTTCCATTGTACATCCACCTCCGCCGAGGGTTCGGTAAAGGGGAAATAACTAGCGCGGAAACGAATGGGAATATCGCCAAACATTTCTTGGAGAAAGGTTTTCACCGTTCCCTTTAAGTCCGTAAAGGTGAGATCCTCATCCACTGCCAAGATTTCAATTTGATGAAAGACTGCTGAATGGGTGGCATCCACCGTATCTCGGCGGTAAACCCGTCCAGGGGCCACGATGCGTACCGGGGGATCGTTGTCTTCCATGTAATGAATTTGGACAGAGGAGGTATGGGTGCGTAATAAACGCCCATCCGGTAGATAGAAGGTGTCTTGCATATCCCGTGCCGGGTGATCCGCCGGGGTATTGAGGGCTTCAAAGTTGTAATAATCTTCCTCAATTTCTAGCCCCTCTTCCACGGTGTACCCTAAGCCCACAAAAATATCCAGAATCCGATCGATCGTGCTGCTGAGGGGATGTTTATGACCCAGAGGACGGCCATAGCCGGGCATGGTCACATCCAAAGTTTCCGATTCGAGTTGGGCTTCCAGTTCCGCTGCCTGGAGTTTAGCCTTTTTCGTTTCCAGGGCCGTCTGAATGGTGGTTTTAACCTCATTAGCCAGGTTACCCAAGCGGGGCCGATCGTCCGGGCTGAGTTTGCCCATACTGCCCAGAATAATCGAGACCTCACCCTTTTTGCCCAAATATTGAATTCTGAGCTTTTCTAAGTCCTCTAGGGTATCCGCTGCAACGATCGTTTCTTGGGCGGATTGTTTGAGGTCAATCAATTGACTTTCGAGATCAGAAGAAACAGCGGTCATG
>DALYGI010000001.1:18359-47243 GCA_031971595.1 Prochlorotrichaceae cyanobacterium CTOTU29312 | reverse complement strand
CTATTCCCTACCCCCTGGAGCCACTATCTCTACGTTACCAGCTTTCACCCATCCTTCCTGGCCGTCAATCCAGATTTTTTGCCAGTTGCCGTCGGGGCTGGTTTCTAAGAGAACTACTTTATCGTTGTAATCTACGCCGCCACTGGGATCGCCATCCGGGGTGTTGCGGAGGACTAAGCCTTCAGACCAGGTGACCCGTGCTTCCTTGCCACTGGGCCGGGAGGGGGTGGGGGATGGTTTAGGGGTGGGGGTGGGGGGAGAGGCAACGATCGCTGCGCCGCTGGTGGGTTTAGGCTGGGCGCTGGGACTGGGGGGCGGGTTCTGCTCTTCGGCAAAAATGGGCTTGGGGGGCGGGGCGGTAAATTCTTCCACTAGGTATCGAGCGATCGTGAGTCCTCCGATCGTGAGTAGGGTAAGGGCAAAAATGATGCCGGTCAGGACTTTGGCAAGATTGGAGAACACGGGTAACCCAGGGAGGAAGAAGGGAGGGAGAAGGAGTTTAGGAGTTTAGGAGTTTAGAACAACGTTGCAAGTTCTGGAGGAACCACAAAGGCACAAAGAACACAAAGGAAGGCTTTTGGATCTTTGTTGTGAAATTCCAGGTTAGGGGGTGTCCCGGACAGGAATTCCTGCTTGAGCTAAGTGAGTTTTCACCTCTGCGATCGTCAGTTGGCCGTAGTGCAACAGGGAAGCCAGTAAAGCAGCCTCTGCCTTGCCTGTGGTCAAGGCTTCTGCAATGTGCTGACAATTCCCCGCCCCACCGGAGGCAATGACTGGGATTTCCACCGCCTCAGCGATCGTTCGGGTCAAGTCTAAATCATAGCCCGCCTGCGTTCCATCCGCATCCATGCTGGTAATCAACAACTCCCCGGCCCCCCGTGCCGCCACATCCTTCGCCCAGGTGACCGCATCCAGTCCCGTATTTTCTCGCCCCCCTCGCACATACACATCCCAGCCCGGATTGCGGGGATCGGTACGACGACGGGCATCGATGGCAATGACAATGCACTGATTGCCAAACCGATCGCTGGCCTGGTTGACCAGATCGGGATTGCGTACCGCCGCAGAATTCAAACTGATCTTATCTGCCCCGGCCCGCAGCAAATTTTTAATGGTTTCTAAGTTCCCAATGCCTCCGCCCACCGTCAGGGGAATAAAGACCTGCTCGGCGGTGCGATAGACCACATCAATGAGAATGTCCCGTTCCTCATGGGTCGCGGTAATATCCAGGAACACCAGTTCATCCGCCCCCGCCTGGTTATAGATTTGCGCCAATTCCACCGGATCCCCCGCATCCTTGAGATCCACAAAATTGACCCCTTTCACCACTCGCCCTGCTTTAACATCTAAACAGGGCAAAATCCGCTTCGCCAACATGGGAAAACCTTAGGTAAGTGTTGTGTTTTAAGTTTTGCGTTCAGTCTTCAGTTACTCTAACCGAGTTAAGCTCAAGGGGGATAGGATGCCATCCAATCTTTACGAAACTGATTTTTATGCTTGGACTGTAGAGCAGTCAAAATTGCTTCAAGTCGGGGATTTTAAGCATCTGGATATTACCAATTTAGTGGAGGAAATTGAGTCCTTGGGCAAGCAGGAGCGTCGAGAACTGGAAAGTCGTCTGGGGGTTTTAATTGGACACCTGCTCAAATGGGACTACCAGCCGGAAAGGCGCAGTAAAAGTTGGCGATCGACGATTCGGGAACAACGACGGGCCGCCCAGAAACTCCTTAGCCAAAACCCTATCTCACCGAAGCGATCGTGGATGCCTATGAATCGGGCAAGGATTTAGTGGTGGGGGAAACGCCCTTAGACTATGTTGATTTACCTGAAACTTGTCCCTACACCCCCGCCCAACTCTTTGATCCGAACTTTCCTGCTGATTTGAACGGTTTAGCCATCTGAGGGCATGGGGTTATAAAGACGATCCATCGCCTCCGCTGCTTGCCGTAAGTGCGCCACAAACTCCACAGGACTTACCACCCGCACCTTTGCCTGAAACCCCCAAACCCAGCGCCGCAGGTCAATACCCTGGAGAGCCCAGTAGGGCAGTTGTACCTGAAAACGGTGGGGATAGGTGGGATCCTCCGTGGGCTTCAGACAGAAAATTTTAGGATCGCTGGGACGGCGAGAGTCCGGTAACCGGGGGGAGAGGCGGATCTGATCGGGGGGAAAGCGTTGATCCCCTTCACTGATAAACCGGAACACCTCATCGTTACACCAGAGTTCTAAGGTTTGACTCAGGGCTTGGCACTGCTCCGGCGACCCCTGGAGCCACTGGCGTTGGTCATGGGCATTCGTCCCCAAAAAGAGCCCCCCCGATGCCCTAAACAATTGCTCTAACGCCTCACAGGCCCGCTCCTGGGCATTTGCATGGCGCGTGGGGCCACCCGATCGTCCCCGAAAGAGCCGATCGAGCCGTTCAAAGGCTAGCAGTCCTTTTTGATCGCCACTGAGCATTTCGTAGCCCAAATACCAGCCAATGTTATGGAAGACGATTTGTACGGGCCAGGCTTGGAAAAATGTCTCCGGCTCTGTGCCATGGCTCCCCACCCCTGGAAACCGTTTTAACTCTAAACTCTGCCCCTGTTCAATCTCCCGCTCTAGGCGATCGATCGTTTTGGCCAGGGATTCTGGGGGGAGGTGGCTGTGGTTGGTAATGCTGAAGTTGTAGAGGGCACGAACGGGATAGGGGCTGAGGGGGCTGAGTTTACTCCACTGAAGCCGATCGCTGAGGGTGTGGAAGAGATCCAGGGTAGTGGGGTCGGCCAGACTTTTAGTTTGACCTGCCAGGAGTTGGTGCAACTGGGACAGTTGGGCATGGGAAAAAATACCTGTCCCCAAAAAATACCCCTTTTTGTAGCGGTTAGATTTCAGGAGTCCATAGGGCTTCAGAATCAATTGAATATCTTTGCGGAGGGTATCCCGACAGCTATGGAGATGCCCAGAGATAATCCGGTGATCCAACAGGGCTTGGGTCAAGGTGTCCAAAGCGCCCCCCTCCCCTTCCCCAAACGGATAGTGCAACATGAACCGCAGTGTCCCCAGCAGTCGCAAAAACCGATCGCGGTAGGCATAACCGTGGGTAGCGATGGACGGCGGCGGTTGTTCTGGCAAAATCCACACCGCATCCGGATCCGGTACCGTACTCAAGAAACCATTTTGACCTAACCAATTCAGGTTCTGAATTAAGGCAGACCGATCGCTATAGATGGGGTGGTGTTCCTGACTGAGGAGCAGTTCCAATTCGTCCAGAGTTGTTTGCGCCGCTGAGAGGTTGGGCGGGTTGGGCTGATTGGGATCGGAGGGATTGGAGGGATCCGTGCTGTATCGTAGACTCCCCACGCCCGGATAGTCCAGCAACACTTTAAGCAGATACAACAAACGCTCAAAAGCTAACAGGTCACTGTAGGGATGAAAGCTGTGTTTACTGTTTTTGGTGGCATTCCGTTGATTAATGACTTTGCGCGGCATAGTTCCCAACAGGGTTCCCACCCGGATGCTGAGGTTCTTAATAGTACAAGGATTGAGGGAATGAACGATCGTCATTCCCTCGGCGGGGTCTGGGGGAAAGGCGTTGAGGGCCGCATCCATCTCTGCAATCACATCCTCAGGAACCTGACGATCGCGGCGACGATTCCACTCTAGACAGGTTTTTAAAGGCGTTGTGAGGTGCCAGCCCACCCAAGCGTGGCGAGAGTAGAGGGTCAGCAGTTCCCGCAGAAAACTCAAGCGCCAAGGGCGTTTAGCATTCGTAGCATCATAAATAATCGTTTTACCCGCAGCGATCGTCTGTTTACACTGGAGTTTCACCTGACTAAAAATATCCGGCCAATGCCCCTGAATACTGGGATCACCATAGCATTGACGGCGGATTTCATCCGTACTGATCACCACACTGCCAGGAAAATATTCCAGAAGAATATCCGCAAAAGTCGTTTTTCCACTCCCTGGGGGGCCAATTAAAAAGTGGTGCTGCTTCATGAACCTCATAAACCAAAATGCGAGGGCATTTTTAGAGTAGCGGACTTTAAGGGTTTATGGGTTGGTTCTAATGCGATCGACGAAATTCAGCACGACCATTCAGACACCCTGTTATTCCCCTGACAGCGGTAAGATGAGAGGAGAATTCTTAAGGAGAAGACCATGCCGATCGGTTTGCCAGAATTTGCGGATAATCGGGAGAAACGCTGCCCTGTAGTTTTGCTTATAGATACCTTTGGGGGTGACGTGCGTACTGTCCAGGATTTTGTGGGGATTCAGGCCTTTCAGCCCCCCACCCTCACCACCAGTGGGAATACCCCCATGGGGCAAGCCTTAGAGGTGGCGATGGATTTAGTGGAAGCACGAAAATGCAACTACAAAGAGGGGGAAGTTCATTATTTTCGCCCTTGGATCTTTTTAATTACGGATGGTGCCCCCACCGATAGTTGGCAAATGGCTGCTAAACGACTGCGAGAAGAAGAAGCTAACAACCGCTTTCTATTTTTTGCCGTGGGGGTAGAGGGGGCAGACTTCAGTACCCTGAGCCAGATTGCACCGAGCAATCGTCCCCCTGCACATTTGAAGGGATTGGATTTTCGGGAAATGTTTATGTGGCTCAGTAGTTCCATGAAGCGGGTTTCTAACAGTAAATCCGGGGAAATGCTGTCATTACCGTCCATTGATGGTTGGACACAAATTAATCCGGGGTAGGTTGAGGCTAGGAACACCATGAATACTGACATTCTTTATCAACGCCTAGGCATTGCCCCTGCCGAATTAGAAGCATTTTGTCAAAAAGCTCAGATCCGTGAGTTTGCCCTGTTCGGTTCCATTTTACGAGATGACTTTCGACCTGACAGTGATATTGATATTCTGGTTATCTTTGACCCAGATTGTAAAATCGACCTGATGGGGTTTGTTGGTCTGGAGTATGATCTCGAAGACTGGTTAGATCGGGAAGTCGATCTAGTCGAAAAAGAGACTGTAAAAGGCGATCGAAATTGGATTCGTCGCAAAGAAATTCTCAACAACCATCAGATACTTTATGAATCGAGACCTGTCTTATCTGCTTGATATTTATCAGTATGGTCAAGATGCAATTGAGTTCGTTAAAGGCATGGACGAACATAGTTTTGCAGCCGACCTAAAGGCTCAACGGGCAGTCATTTATTCCATTACAATCATGGGAGAAGCCACTAAAAAACTTTCTTCAGAGTTCCGTGCTGAAAATCCTCAAGTTCCCTGGAAACAGATTGCAGGAATGCGAGACAAATGTGTTCATGACTATCGCCAAGTTAATATTCAGCGGGTCTGGAAGATTATCCAAGTAAACATTCCTGAACTTTTGCAGGCTATCGAGCTTCTTTTACCTAGAGAAAATCAAAATTAGGATGGAATAAAACTATGACACACTGGAAAGCGATCGTCCGATCGTCTATAGGGGTGATTAAGGTAATAGCCGTCTTAATCAATATCAATTTCACATTGTTGTCGAATTACATTCAGAAGCTTGAGAATGGGTTTATAATAGCTTTCTACCTTAGAGAGGGTGATAGATTGGTCTTCACCATGGGCGGCATGATTACGAATGTTAACGATCGTATCAACCGCAGTCTTAATTTCATCATCTAAGGCATCCAGTTCTTTTTTCCAGCCTTCATTAAAGCTTCCTGCTAACTCCGTCAGTTTTTTCATGCTGGGATTTTGTAAGTTCAGTTTCTTGGAGATATAGCGACTTAAATTAGGATGACCTTTTGATTGTGCATATTCTTCATAAAAACTTGTTACCGTTCGCTCAATGAGTCCAGAAATCCGAATACATAGATACCTTGCCAATTCATTTTTTAAGCGATCTTGATTTTCAGGTAAAGCTTTTACTTCTTTAATGAGGAAATCTAGTTTTCGTTTACGCTCCTCAAAATATTGTAACGATCGCTTGGTCATGGTAACGCACCAAATGCCTCCGTTGCCATGTTAATTCTACGGGTCACATTATCCAAACTGGAGATCTGTCTAGCGTTAATGCTGACATCTCGAAATTCCTCACTCTCTAGCAGCCTATAATAGACATCCTTAAATTGCTCCAAATCTTTGATTTCACCTTGCTCTAAGCGTCGAGCTAAACCAACCATTACGGCATCAAAGGCAGCAGCGTTTAATCCTCGTCGAGGTCTAAATGCTTTAATGCCTAGGGTTTGATCAATGAATTCGATCGTGTTCTCAAATAATTTTTTCAAATAGGCTGGATCGTAAAGATTATGATCTCTATTTTTATCCATAAATCCAGAGAGAAAATCTGACATAGAACCTTTATAGGAATCAAAATCTAGAAACAATGCAAAAAATCGTAAAATCAATTCCATATCCTTAAGTCGGTTCTTTTCATTTGGTTTTTCCACGGATTCCTTACCTTGAAAAATGCGCTGCCATACTACATTTTCATTAATTTCTCCTAAAAAATCATTAAACTTACCATGATAAATGCACGATCGAATTTCCTGGGGCAGTAGTTTAGATCCACCGGTATTTAAACGCTCAAAAATATAATAAATACTGCTGGGCGGATCTAGCTCATTTTGGGGGGATTCCTGACGAACGATCGTAGCGGGAATAATGGAATCATCCAACATTCTACGATCTTCTGGATGTAAATCTTCATAGGCTTTCCCCTCAAATTGTGGGGCAACCTTGCACAGTCGAAATGGAACTTGACCCCTAGCAGGAAAATGTCCTTGACCATTATAAAAAAATTGTAAGCTTTTTAGCCGTTGTTGCCCATCAATCACTAAAAGTCGATTTGTCTCTTTTTCCTTGGCTAAAAAAATTCCGGGAACCGGTAAACCTAGGAGCAGTGAGTCAATAAACCGTGAGGCCTTTTCGATCGTCCAGACATAGCTTCGTTGAAATGGGGGGATAAAAATATCGCCACGATTAATCCGTTTCACTAATCCATCTACCGGATAATCCGCACCATAACTGGTGATAGAATAACGAGAGGGAGAAATATCTTGGTCTTCTGAAGAATCCTCTACCATAGTCTTGTTATTATCTAGTTCAGTGTTCGTTAGATCAAGGTTCACGGATTCCAATTGATTGATCATAAGTTTTTGCCTCGCTTTTCAGATAACCCTATCTTATCGTTTTAGACATTCATTTAGATATATTTAGGTATCAACTTAGCCCAAGAGTAGACCAGAGATTAGTTAAAACCTCAGCACCAAGACCAGCCAGCCAGTGGCCAGGACGATCGCTGCTGAAACCCCGAACGGCACAGGGGTAACCAAAGGCTGACATTCCGGCGCAGTTTTTCTTCACTATCTCTTTATAATAGCTTTACACTTGTTAATTCAGACTGGATACAGATTCGCATGAACACTCCTCTCTACCAAAATGGCTACGCTGGTCAACCGTGGTTGGTTGAAGAACGAGATGCTTGCGGGGTGGGCTTTATCGCCCATCAGCAGGGACAGAAAAGCCATGATCTGCTCGAAAAAACCTTGGTGGCTCTGGGCTGTATGGAGCATCGGGGCGGCTGTAGTGCCGATCGGGATTCGGGGGATGGGGCTGGGGTGTTGACGGCGATTCCCTGGGGGATTTTACAGCCGGAGTTAGGCTTGGCACCGGAGTCGATCGCTCAGTTGCGGGTGGGGGTAGGGATGCTGTTTTTACCCCAAGATGCGGCGCTGCAAGCCATCTGCCGGGAGATTGTGGTGCAGGAGGTTGTGGGGCTGGGGCTGAAGTTTTTGGGCTGGCGATCGGTGCCGGTGAATCCGGAGGTGTTGGGGGTTCAGGCGCGGGAGAATCAGCCGGATATTGAGCAAATGCTGGTGCTGTCGGAGGATCTGGCGGGGGATGATTTTGAGCGCTTGCTCTATCGGCTACGGCGGCGCATTGGTCATGAGGTTTCGGAACGGTTTAGGGCGGAGGGGCTGAGCGATCGTCGCAATGATTTTTATCCCTGTTCCCTCAGTTGCCGGACGATCGTTTATAAGGGGATGGTGCGATCGGAGGTGCTGGGTGAGTTCTATCAGGATTTGAAAAATCCCGCCTTTGAAGCGTCTTTTGCGGTCTATCACCGTCGGTTTAGTACCAATACCATGCCCCGCTGGCCCTTGGCTCAGCCCATGCGTCTGGTGGGTCACAATGGGGAAATTAATACGCTTCTGGGCAATATTAACTGGATGGTGGCCCGCCAACCCATTTTAGAAAGTGCCACCCTAGGGGAAGGTTTACAGGATGTGCTGCCGGTGGTCAATCCGGGGGCTAGTGATTCCGCGAACTTTGACAATGTGTTGGAATTGCTGGTGCGCTCCGGTCGGCGGTTGCCTGCGGCCTTAATGATTATGGTGCCGGAAGCCTACGATAATCAGCCCAATTTGGTGGATCATCCTGAAATTATTGACTTTTACGAATACTACAGCGGCATTCAAGAACCCTGGGATGGCCCGGCTTTAATTGCTTTTAGTGATGGCAAAATGGTGGGAGCCACCCTCGATCGCAATGGCCTACGACCGGCCCGCTATGCCATTACCCGTGATGGTTATATTGCGGTGGGTTCAGAAGCGGGAGTGGTGGATTTACCCGTGACCGAAATTGTGGAAAAAGGTCGCCTGGGCCCCGGTCAAATGATTGTGTTTGATCTGGAACATTTAAAGGTGTTAAAAAATTGGGAGATTAAGGCCGATATTGCCCAAAGTAATCCCTATGGGGAGTGGTTAAAAACCCATCGTCAAGTGATTGCCAAGCAATCTTTTCCCACGGATAAACACCTGGAAGAAACGGTGTTGTTAACCCAACAAACCGCCTTTGGCTACACCGCTGAAGATGTGGATTTAATTATTCAAGACATGGCCGGTCAGGGCAAAGAACCCACCTACTGTATGGGGGATGATATTCCCCTGGCGGTGCTGTCCAGTAAACCCCACCTCATTTACGACTACTTCAAGCAGCGGTTTGCCCAGGTCACTAACCCCGCGATCGACCCCCTGCGGGAAAGTTTGGTGATGTCTTTGACCATGTACCTGGGGCACCGGGGCAACTTACTGGCAGCCCAAGGGGAGGATGCCCGCCGCCTCAAAATTGATTCTCCTGTACTCAATGATGGGGAACTGGCTAGTATTCGGCAGTCCGGTTTCCCGGTGCAGGACTTGTCCACTCTCTATGCCTTAGATCAAGGAGTAGACTCGCTCAAACACGCCATCGATCGTCTGTGTGAGGCAGCGGATGCGGCAGTACGATCGGGAGTAGAAATCCTGATCCTCAGCGATCGGGCGGCACAGAGCCTCAGTGCGGAGGTGAGTTACATTCCCCCCTTGGTGGCCGTGGGGGCAGTTCACCACCACCTGATCCTCAACGGACTGCGGATGAAAGTGTCTTTAGTGGTAGACACAGCCCAGTGTTGGAGTACGCACCACTTCGCCTGTTTAGTGGGCTACGGTGCCAGTGCCATTTGCCCCTACTTAGCCCTGGAAACCGTGCGCCACTGGTGGTATCAACCCAAGACCCAAAAGCTGATGGAAACGGGGAAACTGCCAGTGTCCACGTTAGAAGGCGCTCAACACAACTTCCGCAAAGCGGTGGAAGCGGGTTTACTGAAAATTCTCTCGAAAATGGGGATTTCACTGCTCTCCAGTTATCAAGGAGCCCAAATCTTTGAAGCGATCGGCATTGGGGATGATCTCCTCGAATTATGCTTCCGGGGCACTGCCTCCCGGTTAGGCGGTCTGACCCTGGAAGACCTAGCCCACGAAACCCTAAGCTTCCATCAGCGGGCCTTCCCCGAACTGACCCAGAAGCGACTGGAGTTCATGGGTTTTGTGCAGTACCGCCCTGGGGCTGAGTACCACATGAACAGTCCCGAACTCTCCAAAGCTCTCCACAAAGCGGTCAAAGAAGAATCCTACGATCACTTCACCACCTACCTCAAGTACCTGGAAGAGCGGCCCGCAACAGCCCTGCGGGACTTACTCACCTTCCAAAGCGATCGGCCTGCCATTGCCCTGGAAGAGGTGGAGCCGGTAGAAACCATCCTCAGCCGCTTCTGCACCGGGGGAATGTCCCTGGGAGCCCTTTCCCGTGAAGCCCACGAAACCCTCGCCATTGCCATGAACCGTATTGGGGGCAAATCCAACTCCGGGGAAGGCGGCGAAGATCCCCTGCGCTATACCCCCGTGCAGGATGTGGACGCAGAAGGCTTCTCCCCCAGTTTCCCTCACCTCAAGGGGCTGGTGAACGGCGACACCGCCAACTCCGCCATTAAGCAGGTGGCTTCCGGTCGTTTTGGGGTCACCCCAGAGTATTTAATGAGTGCCACTCAAATTGAAATTAAAGTGGCTCAGGGGGCTAAACCCGGCGAAGGGGGACAACTACCAGGCAAAAAAGTCAGTGCCTACATTGCCTTCCTCCGCAGTTCCAAACCCGGAGTATCCCTGATTTCCCCACCGCCCCACCACGACATTTACTCTATTGAAGACTTAGCCCAGTTAATCTTTGACCTGCACCAAATTAACCCCACTGCCAAAGTCTCCGTGAAGTTAGTGTCCGAAGTCGGGATCGGGACGATCGCTGCGGGGGTAGCCAAAGCCAACGCCGATATTATTCAAATCTCCGGCCACGATGGCGGCACTGGAGCCTCTCCCCTCAGTTCCATCAAACACGCTGGTAGTCCCTGGGAGTTAGGACTTACGGAAGTTCACCGCACCCTCCTGGAAAACCAACTGCGGGATCGGGTCTTACTGCGGGTAGATGGGGGCCTGAAAACCGGCTGGGATATTGTCATGGCCGCCCTCATGGGAGCGGAGGAGTTCGGCTTTGGTTCCATCGCCATGATCGCCGAAGGCTGCATTATGGCGCGGGTCTGCCACACCAACAACTGCCCCGTGGGAGTTGCCACTCAGCAAGAAAGCCTGCGGAAGCGCTTCACCGGCATTCCCGCCCACGTCGTGAACTTCTTTGTCTTTGTGGCGGCAGAAGTGCGCCAAGTCCTGGCCAAACTGGGGTATCGCAGCCTCTCCGAAATCATCGGTCGTGCTGACCTGCTCAGTGCCCGTTCCGTAACCCTCACCAAAACCAGTCACTTACACCTAGACTGCCTCACGGAACTCCCCGACACCCGCAGCGATCGGTCTTGGTTAGATCACGTTGCAGTCCACAGCAACGGCCCCGTACTGGACGATGAGTTCATTGCCGACCCAGAGATTCTGGATGCCATCGAAACTCACGGCACCGTCACTAAAACCTACCCCATCCTCAACACCGATCGCTCCGTGGGGGCCAGACTCGCCGGGACGATCGCCAAACGGCATGGGAACCAAGGCTTCCAAGGTCAGATTACCCTGAACTTCCAGGGCAGTGCGGGCCAAAGCTTTGGAGCCTTTAACCTGCCCGGACTGACCCTAAACCTAGTGGGCGAAGCCAACGACTACGTGGGCAAAAGCATCCACGGCGGTGAAATCATCATCACCCCACCCCCCAGCGTGACCTACGATCCCGCCCAAAACGTGATCATTGGTAACACCTGCCTCTACGGAGCTACCGGGGGCAGTCTCTTCGCCCAAGGGCAAGCCGGAGAGCGGTTTGGGGTGCGGAACTCCAACGCCCAAGCGGTCATTGAAGGAGCCGGGGATCACTGCTGTGAGTATATGACCGGCGGCGTGATTGTCGTCCTCGGCCCTGTGGGCCGCAACGTAGGGGCTGGCATGACCGGCGGCCTCGCCTACTTCCTGGATGAAGCGGGCACCTTCCCCACCCACGTCAACCCGGAAATCGTCAAAGTGCAACGGGTGATTACCCCGGCTGGAGCGGAGCAATTAAAAGCACTCATCCAAGCCCACAACGATCGGACGGGGAGCCCCAAAGCCCAGACGATTTTGGCGAACTGGGATCACTATTTGCCCCTATTTTGGCAAGTGGTACCCCCCTCAGAAGCGGACAGCCCAGAGGCAAGCCCAGAAGCCAGTGAAAAGGCGTTAGTGACTGCGTAGGTTAGGATTAGTCTACTCCAGTGGACTAAACGATCGCTTAATAGAGGACTGTTACGCTTTTGAGAACCGATGGGTGCGTTACATTTTATGAACGCACCCTACAACGATCGCACTCACAGTCTGATCTCATGACTTTCCGGGTCAATAAGTGCATACACTTAAGTAGATTATCAAATAGACCATGGATATTAACCAAACACAAACAAAATTTAGGAATAACCAAGAAATTTTAGAGACACCTAACTTGGAACCTTTAGAACAGGACATTGAAACAGATGAAGCAGGTCTTGAAAAAGAAGCAGAAGAAATAAACTACCCCTTTGATCCCACGAAAATTAAAATTAATAGAGCATCACTGACGATCGCCTTAGTGCTGGAAAGAATTAAGTATAGTGAAATAGATTTATCACCGAACTTTCAACGAGATTCTGACATTTGGAACGATGTAACCAAGAGCAGATTGATTGAGTCTATTTTAATTCGTATCCCCTTGCCTGCATTTTATTTAGATGCAACTGATGAAAACAAATGGATAGTTATTGATGGACAACAACGTTTAACAGCCATCAAAAATTTTGTACTTGGTGAACAAACTCAAGAAGAAGCATTGCCAAAAAAACTTAGACTTTCTCAACTTGAATTTCTAGATCAATTTAACAATAAAACCTATGATGAATTACCTAGAAATTATCAACGTCGAATTAACGAAACTGAAATTACCCTGTATCTTATTGAACCAGGCACTCCAGTTAATGTTAAATATAATATTTTCAAGCGAATTAACACGGGTGGTACTCCTCTCTCTCTTCAGGAGATTCGTCATGCTCTCAACCAGGGTAAGGTAACAGAACTTTTAAAAGCACTTGCTCATTCAAAAGAATTTAAGACCGCAACAGATAATGCTGTTAAAGATAAGCGCATGGCAGCCCGTGAAGTTGTTTTGCATTTTCTTGCATTTAAGCTTACATCTTTTAATGAGTATGATCAGGAGGAATTTGATACTTTTCTTAATGATACTATGAAAAAAATTAATAGGATGTCTGACTCGGATATTCAGAACCTGAAAGAATCTTTTTTCAGAGCGATGAATATTGCTATAGATCTGTTTGGTAAGGATGCCTTTCGTAAAAGAAAAGATGTGAAAGCATCTAGATCACCCGTAAATAAAGCTCTTTTTGAATCTTGGTCGGTTAGTCTAAGTTGTCTAAGTGACGATCGAGTTAAACTACTCCAAGAGAGACGAGAAATTTTAATTAATAAATTCATTGAACTGAATAAAGATCCTAAATTTATTGATTCTATTTCTGGAGGCAATGGCGCTAGTAGAAGAGTGAAATATAGATTTAGCAAAATTCAAGAAATAATCGAAACTACACTGGATCAAAAATTATATTAATGGTATTCAAAAATGAGCATGATTCAATCCATAGCATTGAAAAACTTTAAGTGTTTTGAAGCACAAACTCTGAATGTAGGAAAACTTACCCTTCTTGCTGGACTCAATAGCTCTGGCAAATCTTCTTTTCTACAGTCTCTACTCCTTTTACGGCAATCATATTATCAAGGTCTTTTGCCTGATACAGGTTTAGCACTTAATGGTGAACTGGTTAATATTGGGACTGCCCAAGATGCCTTATTTGAGGGAGCAATAGAAGATAAAATAGATTTTAGGATTATCTGGACAAATCAATTAGAAGCATTATGGTCATTTAATTATAATTCAATTTCTGATGTTTTAAAATTAGAACCACTGCCTGTTAACTTTGACATTTATCAAACTAGTCTTTTTAATAACGACTTTCATTATCTCACAGCAGAACGTCTTGGCCCTCGCCCCTTTTCTGAAATGTCAGATTTTCAAGTACAGCAACGCAGGCAAATTGGTACAAGAGGAGAGTATTCAGCCCATTTTTTGTCAGTTTACAGGGGGGAACATATCGTAAATTCTTCAGTTCTGGGTCATCCAAATGCAGATTCTCTCAGCTTAATCGATCAAGTGAGAGCATGGATGGGAGAAATCAGCCCAGGAATAAGCATTGAAAGAAAGCTAAGCCCAGACATGGGTTTAGTGAACTTACAATTCTTTTATGGACTGAGTAATCCCTATCGGGCAACTAATGTGGGGTTTGGGATTACTTATACATTACCAATTCTTTTGGCCATTCTGTCTTCTTTGCCTGGCACACTACTGATTGTAGAAAACCCAGAAGCTCATCTTCACCCTAAGGGACAAGCTATGATGGGACATTTGCTTGCACTAGCAGCAAGCTGTGGTGTTCAGGTGATTATAGAAACCCATAGTGATCATGTCTTAAATGGTATTCGTCTGGCGGTTCATGGGGGTAAGATTAAGCCAGAAGAGATCTGTTTTCATTTTTTCCAAAGAATTGAACAAGATAATCAAGCTCTCGCTCAAGTTGTTTCTCCTAAAATCGATCGCAATGGTCGAATCGATCGCTGGCCAGATGGATTTTTTGATGAGTGGGATAAGAGCCTTGATGCCCTGTTAGAACCAGCACAGGAGTAAGCCATGACGATCGATATTGTTCTGAATGAATTATCTTTACAAACTCCTGCTCCTGATCCTATGATGGCACGCTAATGGATGTCAGACTTGATTCAAACGATACGAGGAATCAAGGCTCAAGCCAAGCAACAACCTATTTTGCGAACACAATATAATTTTCACACTGCTTTCCTTTCCTCTAACTACCCTATTCAAAGATGGTTAAATGATAGTGCAGTCGATCGAGAAGAACAGAGATTTATCAAAACATTGGTCACAAAATCTCCTTTTTCACAAGATATTTTAAATACTGAAATCCAAGATCTTGAAAATCAAATTGGTTCATCTGAATTTTTATATCAAGGTCAGGTTGCCATTGGAATCGGGACTGCCTGCATACTGGATACTATTCCAATCAGCCTGAAATCAAAAGTTTGCTGGGATTGTAGCTACTTAGAGATAGATATAGTTCGGATGGATGAAAAGGATGAAAAATTAACCATTATCCATGCGAGCCAGAAGGAGCATTTAAAAGATCATGTTGAATGGTTCAAGTCTTGGCAACTGAGACAAGAGCTTCACGGCTCTACCTTGTGGGAGAGAAAAGAAGAGTTATTTCCTAATTTAAAATTCTGTGATTCTGTCAAATATCAGTTACGAAATCTTCATCATGGAGATATCCTGTTGAATCCCATCATAAAAAAATTATCTGACTTGCAAATCTATGCTGAAAGTTGGATTAACGGAGCATTTAATCCTGATAAAATTTCGTGTAAAACTACCCCTGAAAGTGAGTCTACGTTACAGCAATATGCCCAGGAAAGAACTTTTCTCTGTCCCGATGGTCAAAATCGAGTATTTAGTTGGCATCTTCGGCTTACCCCTTTAGCTTGGCGTATTCATTTTTATCCCAGCCAAACCGGAGAAATTCTGATTGGATACATTGGCCCTCATTTGCGAACTTCTAAATATAACTAAATCCCTAGCCCTTTAACACTTGCGCTGGACAATAGAGTAAAATAGCGTGAAGGCTGGCTCTAATAAATTACTTAATTGATACCAATATCGTCTCTAACTTTCTAAGTTTCTAACGGGGACTTCCTAACAGCACAAAAGCTGCCCAGTTGGTGGGGTCATCGTAGGTTTGCAGGGTACTGAGCATGGCTTGGCGTAGGGCCGCTGCCTTATCTGGCGTTTGTTGTAAAGCTTTGTAAAAAGCTACCATTAACTCTGCGGTGGGGGCATCGGGCACGGCCCACAGGGATACCACTACGCTAGGGACACCCGCTGCCATCAGCGATCGGGATAGGCCAATTACCCCATCCCCGGTGATGTTACCTTTGCCCGTATTGCAGGCACTGAGGACGACTAAATCGGCCTGGAGGGTTAAGTCTAAAATTTCATTGGCGGTTAACAGCCCATCCGGTGCAGGAATATCCCCCTGGTAGGGTACTTCTGGGGCGAGGGCGATCGCTCCCGGTACGACCATATCCAAATAATGGAGTTCGTCGATCAGTCCGTGGGTGGCCAGGTGAATGAGATCCGCTTGGGGCATTTGCTGAACCACGGCACTTTCTAGGGCTTGGTCGCCAGTGAGGGCTTTAGTATTGAGGGTTTGAGCGATCGTTGTGGCTTCGGTGGCTGCGCCGGGGAGGGGGGTGAGGGGGATGGGTACGGATCCCAGGGTGGGGGGTAAGGTAGGCATGGTCGGGTTACCGACGATGAGAGGGCTACGGGGATTAAAGGCGGAGGGATTGGCTTGCTGGGTATTGAGGTGTAAGACTTGCAGGGAGGGAGCCACACTGATGGTGTAGTCCTGAATTAAGCGCCGTCCTGAGGCTGTGGGCAAGGCCGCAAAGGGAATGAGAAAGAGACTGCGGTGAGGTACAAAAATCACCCTCGCCCCCTCCGGGGTGGGCAGGAGGTCGGCAATGGGGCTAATCAATAAGTCCGCACTGCGTTGGTAGTTTGCTTCTAACTGTTGCCGTCGCAATTGTTCAGACAGGGTGAGGTTCCCCTTGGGTTGAAAAGCGGTGACCCCTTGGGTGGTCTCTTCACGGGTTTCAGTCACTAAGGCGGCTACGGGTCTGGTTACGCTAAAGCCACGGGTGCGGTTCACTTCAGGCTGATCCGTGCGGTCATCGGCAGCATCCCCAGGACGATCGGCGGTCAGGCTCGTGGTTCGTAGGGTAATCACTCCATTGGGCTGAATGACCCAAATCAGTAAACGATCGTCTCCTTGGGGGGTGGAGAGGATGGAATATTCCACCAGGGTGGCCTGTTCGGTTTGGGCGAGGCGGCGAATTTCCTCAATCGTAAGGGGCTGTAGTTGTTGAAACTGTTCACGGGTTTGGCCATCCAGACGGTTAGCCAACAGTTCCACAAAGGCACGGGCTCGCCCCTGTTCGGACACGGTTAAGGCTGCTTCAATTTGATTTTGTTCCACCAGGGCTTCCTGAAGCCGCTCGTAGGTAACTGCTTGGGTTTCAAACAGGGATACCTGATTCTGATCCGTTAAGCCAGGGCGCAGGCTCTCCCAAATTGCCACCGCCTTGAGTAAGGCTTCCGTTGCCTCTGGCCAGCGCTGCAACTCCCCCAAGGTTTCCCCTAGGTTGTGCCAGGTCAGTCCTGCCCCCGGTTTATCCCCCGTGCGATCGTAAATGGCTAGGGCTTGGCGGTAAAAGTCTAGGGCTTGGGGGCGATCGTTCTGGACGCGGTACACATCTCCCAAATGGCTGAGGGCGGTAGCTTCTCCAGACTCATCCAACAGCGATCGGGACAGGGCTAGGGATTGCTCTAAGGACTCGATGGCCAGTTGGGTCAGCCCTAGGCGCGTATAGGTCACCCCCTGGGTGTCTAAACTGCGGCGCTCTCCCCCCCGTTTGGCAGGGTACTCATCGGGAATGCGCTGATACAGTTCCAGGGATTTCTGAATCGACTGACGAGCGGCCTCCGAGTCTCCTTTTTTGTTTTGCAAGATCGCCAACTGGTTATATAACACCGCCTGATCGAGGGGCAATTTGTAGAGGCCACCGTCCAAGGGAATCCCCCCCGATCGCTCCTGTTCTTCTAAATTGGCTAGGGCCTGTTGGAGATAGTCCTCCGCCTGATCATATTGTCCCAGGCGATCGTAGGCTTCTCAGCCCCACCCCTGGCCAATCTTGCAACCGCTGACGCAGGGCTAGGGCCTGCTCCGAGAGGGAGAGGGATCGGGCAAATTGCCCCAGGTTTAAAGCGGAATCGGCCATCCGTTGCAGGGCATCCCCCTGGCGTTGCTCGTCCTGGCCATCCTGGTAGATCTCAAGGGCTTCCTGAAAAGCAGTCAAAGCCGCCTGAAACTGACCCTGCTCAAAGAAATTTTCCCCCGCCGCAAACCGATCGGCCCCCTCATCGGAAAAAATACAAACCGTTGTGGGCTCCACCGGACACACCTTTTGCCCCAGAGGATTGGCCATGGCCTGTAAACTATTGAGACGGGTGAGGGTGACCAAAGGGCTGAGATCCCCAATGCGGTTATTGTCCAGTACCAAATACCCCATCTGGGTCATTCCCGCCAAGGGCGACACATCCTCCACCTGGTTGCCCGCGAGGAGGAGAAACTGCAACTGAGTGAGTCCCTGCAACGGTTTTAAGTCTCGCACCTGGTTAAAACTTAAGTCCAGGCCTTTCAGATTGGGTAAACTGCTGAGGGGACTAAGATCCGTAAGACCTTGGTTAATCAGCACCAACACCCCCGGATAATTTTCCAGCAGGGGAGTCGCCTGGGCACAGTCCACAGTCCCCCCCGAAGCCCCCACCTGAGCTAAGAGGGCATTCACCGTCACCTGTTGGGCTTCCGGCAACCGATCGCGCTCCTGACACCACTCCAGAAACGATCGCTCCTGAGCAAGAGTCGGAGATTGCAAACCGATCGTCCCGATCAGTCCTAAACTCCAGAAACGGATGGGATGACGCATAAACCGACCCCTAGGTGATACCTTGATGAACTTGTCCCTCTGAACTTGTCCCGGTGGACTTGCCCTACAAACTGGCACATCTAAACTACTGGCACATCTAAACCACTGACCCAAGGCTGCCCCTAATTTTAGCGGACATCCCCACCGATCGATCAGGAGATTAGGAGCTAGGCACGAGCCGAATACGGCCCGCATCCATTTCAGACATTAACAACTCTAGCGCTTCATAATCCACATCAGACACATAACCCAGACGGGTCAGTTCGGCATTAATCCCTTTTTCAATTTCAGGGGTTAATCGCTTCAAATAAAGAGCTTTTTCAACCAAATTCCGAATAATTGCCGTTCCTTGCATAATGGCGTACCCCCTGTACACTTCGGATAGACAAACTAGATAAGCAATCAGACGATCGATCTGCGGTGAGGGCGATTACAATGGATGACTCATTAATAAAACTATACATAAGAAGATCCAAACTTGATGTGACACACCTTACAAGTCCCAGTGACAGGAAACTATAACGTGATGTGCAACGCTTCTCAGATTCCCGGTTTCTGGGGACATCGCATCAAGAGATTGGGCTTCGTTCTACAAAAAACGAGGATCTTGGCACACGCCGTACCATAACACTCCTTTCTCTTCCCGTTCCCCATCCTCCACTCTTGTCTTCATTCTTCCCCTCACTAACCACTATCCACTATCCACTAACCACTTTCCACTATCCACTAACCACTATCCACTAACCACTATCCACTAACCACTTCCCCCTCACTCCTCAGGCAGTTCCGGCATTTCAGGCAGTTCCGAGCTTGGAGACACAGCCTGCTCCGCATCCGTCAGATCAAAGAGATTAATGTCCATTTCTCCACTGCCGTCCCCATCTACCAGGTGAACAATACGAATTAATGCTAAACGCGGCCCGTCACTTTGCTCTACGGTTAACTCTACTCGTTTATAGGTTAATTTCTCACCGGGTTTAGGAATTTTTTGGAGTTGATCAATCAGAAATCCCCCCAGGCTGTTATAGTCTTCGGATAAGGGAAAGTCAACGTTTAACAAATTATTGACTTCTTCTAAGTCCATTTGTGCGGGAACCAGAAAGGTATAATCATTTAAAGTTTCAATTTTTAAGGACTCATTCGATCGCCCATCTTGAGCTTCTCCTATAATCTCGGCCACCACATCTTCGATCGTCACTAAGCCCGCAGTCCCCCCATATTCATCCACGACGATCACCATATCCTGTCCCGATCGTTGCATCAGGGGCAGCAGTTCACTGAGGAGTAAATATTCTGGCACAAAACGGGCTGGCCGCACCCACTCTTGAATGGGAATATTCCAGGTGGATTCGATCTCAACCCAAGCGGATGCCAGGTCTTTGAAGCAAATAATGCCCCGAATATCATCTAAGGAATCTCCTAAAACGGGATAGCGAGAGTGCTGAGATTGGGAGACTTCCTCTAGTAATTCTTTGAAGCAAATATCGAGATTTACTCCCACAATTTGAGTCCGGGGAACCATCACTTCCCCCGCAGTGACTTCCCCAAAGGCAAAGACATTTTTTAATAATGCTCGTTCTTCGTCTTCTAACCCAATAGATTCGCTATTATTGCTAATAATCAGTTGTAATTCTTCAGGGGTAAGGCGGCTATACCAGTTGGGGCGATCGTATTCTACCCCCCCTAATTTTAATAAAAATCGAGTCGATTGATTGAGAATAACAATAAAGGGATGAAAAATGCGGGCGATGGCGGTGCTGGGGGTAGCCAGAAGACGGGCTAGATCTTCGGGATACATTAAGGCGATCGCCTTGGGGCACAGTTCACCAAAAATAATTTGGAGATAAACCAAACTCAAAAAAGCGATCGGTATGGCAACGGTATGAGACAAATCGGTAGACCAGTCACCGGGGAGGGGCAGGGCTAAAAACAAACGATTAAAAAGCTGAGCAACCCCCTTTTCTCCCATCCAGCCCAACGCTAAACTGGAGAGGGTAATGCCCAATTGGGTGGTAGAGAGCAACCGATCGAGACTTTGCTGAAGGCGCTCCACCGTCCGAGCTTGGACATCCCCCTCGATCGATAATTGACGAATGCGGGAGTGTCGTACCGATAAAATAGAAAATTCCGCAGCAACAAAGAAGGCATTGAGCACCAATAGGAACACAATGGCGGATAATTGGGGGATAAATCCCTGCATGGAATCAAGAACTCCAAATAACTCCTAATTTTGTGCCGGTTTAACTGGAATGTCCTCAATTCTAAGGGTAATTTGCTGATCAGGATAGTCCGCTAACTCCAAATCAATAGATTCCAACTCTTTGACATTAATCTCAGGAATCTCGATCCGACCATCAAAAGACTCACTCACTGCGGGTAACTCACTGGGCAAACCTTCCACACTGCTTCCTAAGGATTGACCTCGGTTATCCGTCACCGTGAGAAAACTATATAAAAACCGAATGGGAGTCGCCCCTTCATTGCGGAGCGATACGGCCAAATTTAAGGTATCTCCCTGCACTTGTAGGGACTTAACTTCTAAATAAACCCCTTGACTTTGGGTTGAATAGGAAAAACGATCGTCAACGGGATCAGGGGAGGGCTTCGGGGCCGCTTTATTCGAGGCCGTTTGAGAGGATGGGGTGGCCGTCGGAGTAGGTAGCCCGGTGGTTTTTTCCTTGACCCGCCGCACAATATCCGCTTCCGCAACGAACGGCACTGGGCTAACCGCCGGGGATCCCTCCTTCGCCTTACCTTCACGCCAGACCGCCGAAGAACTGGAATCCGGTTGCCTTACTCCAGCCAAGGCCTCTGTGCCCAAACGGGAGCCCCACATAAAGCCATAAATGCCCGCGCTGAGGGACACGGCACAAAGAACGCCCGTTAAAAGGGTTAAGACTTGTAAAATCGGAGACATGTAGGTTAATTTAAAGGAACTCAACCGGGGTTGGCCGAGCGGTTTAGGCAGCGAACTCATAATTCGCCCCAGGCGGGTTCAACTCCTGCACCCCGGATTTAGCCGTAGCCTAAGTTTAGCCCTAGCTTAGAAGATAGGCTTAGGGCAGGGGACGACGATCGTAAACTAACTCTGTACCAATTACCCGACCCGTTTGCAGAGAAGGCAAGGTCATTAAAGAGGTATTGTAAGGGTTAGGCAAGTCCGGCACCCGCATATAGGGATCGTTCATGGCTTGCTGCATCATCACATCCTGATACACCGCATTCACCAGGCGATTATCCCGCTCGATGGAAATTTCCGGGTAACTGCCCCTAGGAAAGGCAGAGGCTCCCGAAATCCCCAGCCATTGCTGAAACAGGCTCCGGGAATCAAAGGCATTTTTACCGTTTTGGAAATATCCCGTTTCCAGCGCTTCCGCCGGATTCTCATAGACTTTGATCGGATTTTCCTGAGCTTGAGCCGTAGCCCCAAACCCAGACAAACTCGACATCAAGGCGATCGTAGCGAAACTAGCACCACTTAAAAATGACTTCAGGTTCATAGTCAACTCCTCCGAAGGACACCAGATCACCAGCACTTTAGCAGCAAAAGTCTAGGTATGCCACCTGGGATTTCGTTTCGTTTAAATTGGAATGGAAGCATAAAATTTTGCCTAGACTAGACAGACTGGCCACCAACGTTGATAATTGAGCAATGTCTAGGGGTGTCCTTCAGAGGCGCACCTTTGTCCTGGCTTATACTTTAAGGCCGTATTTTGGATTTGGAGCCTGTCCCGTGGAACCTGTCCTGTACTTTGGAGCCTGTCCGGTGGAACCCGGTGTGGAGCAACTCTAGAGCGTCTTTTGGAACGCTTTTGGCCCCAGCTTAAGTTATAAGCCCCTTCCAACGTTGGTCATTGAGATTTATTGAGTAACCTATGAGAGTTTTAGTTATTGGCGGCGATGGGTATTGCGGTTGGGCAACAGCACTCTACTTGTCAAATCAAGGATATGAAGTCGCAATTTTAGATAGCTTGGTGCGTCGTCACTGGGACATGGAACTTTGTGTTGAGACCCTGACCCCCATCGCTCCGATTCAGACTCGTCTTCAACGTTGGAAAGATCTGACGGGTAAAACCATTGATCTGTTTATTGGCGACATCAATAACTATGCCTTCCTGGTAGATTCCCTCAAGAAATTTGTACCGGATTCGATCGTTCACTTTGGGGAACAACGATCGGCTCCCTTCTCCATGATCGATCGGGAACACGCGGTTTTGACCCAAGCCAATAATGTCATTGGCAACCTCAACCTGCTCTATGCCATCCACGATCATTTCCCCGATTGTCACCTGGTGAAACTGGGTACCATGGGTGAGTATGGCACCCCGAATATTGATATTGAAGAAGGGTACATTACGATCGAGCATAACGGTCGAAAAGACACTCTCCCCTATCCCAAGCAGCCGGGCTCTTTCTATCACCTCAGTAAAGTTCACGATTCCCACAATATTCATTTCGCCTGCAAAATTTGGGGACTCCGGGCCACTGACCTCAACCAAGGGGTGGTTTATGGCGTACTAACAGAAGAAACGGGCATGGACGAGTTATTAATTAACCGTTTAGATTATGACGGGGTATTTGGTACCGCCCTCAACCGTTTCTGTATCCAAGCGGCGATCGGCCATCCCCTGACGGTGTACGGCAAAGGCGGACAAACCCGTGGTTTCCTGGATATTCGGGATACGGTGCGCTGTATTGAAATTGCGGTGAATAACCCTGCCAACCGTGGGGAATTCCGGGTGTTTAACCAATTTACCGAATTGTTTAACGTCCAAGGTTTAGCGGAAAAAGTCCAACAGGCCGGTGCAGCCCTGGGCTTAAAAATTACGATCGATCACTTAGAAAACCCACGGGTTGAACTGGAAGAACATTACTTTAATGCTAAAAACACCAAACTGATTGATCTGGGCTTAGAGCCTCACTACCTATCCGATTCTCTCTTAGATTCATTGCTGAACTTTGCGGTGAAATATCAAAATCGGGTAGACAAGGATCAAATTCTGCCCAAGGTGAAGTGGAAAGCTTAATCTAGTTTTGAGTTTTGAGTTTTGAGTTTTGAATGTTGAGTTTTGAGTTTTGAGTTTTCTTGGGGCTTAAAATTCAGCATTCCCGGTTTAACTTAAGGAATGCAAATTGAAATGCAAACTGTATAACCTGGAATTTCACCACTTTCACCACAAAGATATAAAAGCCTCGAAGGAATTCCTTTCTGTCCTTTCTGTTTTTTGTGACTCTGTGGTTCAATCCTGAGCTTTTCGGTTTATTTAATTCACGATCCACAAGTTCAACTTACAATTTTTCTCATCGTCCTTATTATCAATGTCTTCATCCTGTCGTGTTGCTATTTTAGGTGCTACCGGTGCTGTGGGTACCGAGTTGCTGAGTCTCTTAGCGGAACGCAATTTTCCCCTTAGCCACCTAACCCTGTTAGCCTCGGAACGATCGGCAGGAAAGACGGTGACCTTTCAGGGAGAAGCTTTGCCCATTACCGCCGTGAGTGCGGAAGCCTTTCAAGGGGTTGATATTGTCCTGGCTTCTGCGGGGGGCAGCACATCCAAAGCCTGGGCCACGGCGATCGTGGATGCGGGGGCGGTGATGATTGATAACTCCAGCGCCTTTCGTATGGATCCCCAAGTGCCCTTGGTGATTCCTGAAATTAACCCAGAGGCGGCCCGGCACCACCAGGGCATTATTGCTAATCCTAACTGCTCCACTATTTTAATGAATATGGCGGTGTGGCCCCTGCACCAGGTGAGCCCCGTTCAGCGGATTGTGGTTTCTACCTATCAGTCTGCCAGCGGAGCCGGAGCCAGGGCCATGGCGGAACTGGAGCAGCAAAGCCGGGATGTTTTAGCCGGGAAACCTGCCCGTCCCGAAATTTTGCCCTATCCCCTAGCCTTTAACCTCTTTCCCCATAACTCCGCCCTGAATGCGGATGGCTACTGTGAAGAAGAGGTGAAAATGGTCAAGGAAACCCAAAAAATCTTTGGTGCTCCCGATATTCGGATTACGGCAACCTGTGTACGGGTTCCCGTACTTCGCGCCCATTCAGAAGCCGTTAATATTGAGTTTGGCCAGCCCTTTCCCGTAGACCAAGCTCGATCGTTGATTCAAGGAGCGCCGGGGGTTACGCTGGTGGAAGACTGGCAAAAGAATTACTTTCCCATGCCCCTAGAGGCGAGTGGTCAGGATAATGTGCTGGTGGGGCGGATTCGCCAGGATATTTCCAATCCTAACGCCCTGGATCTATGGCTCAGTGGTGACCAAATTCGCAAAGGTGCTGCCCTCAATGCGGTACAAATTGCCGAGTTGCTCTTGGCTTGAAGGGAATTAAAAATTTGAGGAGTAAAAATTTGAGGAGTAGTTTGGAGTGATTGAGTTTGGACGGGTTTTAACGGCAATGATCACCCCTTTTGATGGGGAAGGTCAGGTGAATTATGACCAGGCGGCGGCTTTAGCGGTGCATTTGACAGAGCATGGCACCGATACGATCGTGGTGTGTGGGACGACGGGAGAATCCCCGGTTTTGACCTGGGAAGAAGAGTATGAACTTTTTAAAGTGGTTCACAACGCCGTAGCGGGTAAAGCTAAAGTAATGGCGGGCACCGGTTCTAATTCGACAAAGGAAGCGATCGTTGCCACTCACCATGCGGCAGAATTAGGTCTAGATGGCTCCCTTCAGGTGGTTCCCTACTACAATAAACCGCCCCAAGAGGGACTTTATCAACACTTCAAAACGATCGCCGAAGCCTGTGCAGGTTTCCCGTTAATGCTCTATAACATTCCAGGGCGAACGGGACAAAATCTATTACCGGAAACCGTGGCTAAATTGTCAGAAATTGATAATATTGTGGCCATTAAAGAAGCCAGTGGCAACCTGGATCAAGTCAGCCAAGTTCGTCGGTTAACCCCGGTAACTTTTGACATTTATTCGGGAGATGATTCCCTGACTTTGCCCATGCTAGCGGTGGGGGCAAAAGGGGTGGTCAGTGTGGCCAGTCATTGCGTGGGCGATCGACTTCAAGAGATGATTCAAGCTTTTACAACGGGGAATGTACAGGAGGCAACCCGTATTCATATTGAACTGCTGCCCCTATTTAAGACCCTGTTTGTTAACACTAACCCCATTCCCCTCAAAGCAGCCCTGAACCTGATGGGCTGGGAGGTGGGTGAGCCCCGCTTGCCCTTGGTGTCCCTGTCCCCAGAGCATCGATCGCTGTTGCAGGATGTTTTGCATGAACTTCAGTTACTACCAGAAATTGCCTAAGGTTTGACTTAGGTTAATGGGGTAAAAAAGTGATGATCTGAGGTTGCACAAAATAAAAGTTTTCTTTACAATGGGGAGGAGATTAAATGCTATAAAATTCAGTTGAGAAAGCCCTGAATCATAATTTTCCTGAAATAGCCCTTCTGGAATAGCCCTTTAATTCTTATTTAATGAATTCCTGATCCATGAATTCCTGACCCATGAATTCTACTCTATGAATTCCTGTTGAATCCATTATTCAATTCACTCCTATTTCAAGTAACCCCTGTTGAATAGGTTTGGTAGATCTATATTTTCTAGCGCTTTTCTAGCGATTTTTTAGTGATACTTCTAAACGATCGTTTTTCCTAGGGTATAGGGAATCCTTGAACATTATGTCCTGAAGCGTTATTTTAAAAACTTTGAAATTAAAAACTTTAAAAACCTTGAAAACATTGAAAACATTAGAAAATTTTATTCTGGAATTTATTGGGGAAACATTATCTAAAAAAATTATCTCAAGATATTATCTAAGAAATCCTATCTAAGAAATTTTATTCAATTTGACTAAGTATTTAGTTCAAACGTCGGTTAAAGGTTTAATTAACATTGAATTAACAATTGCTGCCCCGGAGAGAGGTTATCCATGCTTACCATTCCCTAAAACAAACCCCCTTGAACTTTTCAAAAACAAAAAACCTTCAAAAACCTCAAAAACTTCAACAGACTAACCCACAACATAACCACTACATAACTATGACTCCATCTGACTCAACCTTAAAAATTATTCCCCTCGGTGGTCTCCATGAAATCGGCAAGAACACCTGTGTTTTTGAGTATAACGATGAAATTATGCTCTTAGATGCGGGGTTAGCTTTTCCCACGGATGGCATGCACGGCGTGAATATTGTGCTGCCCAATATTGATTACCTGCGGCAGAATCAACACAAAATTAAAGGGATGATCGTCACCCACGGCCACGAAGATCATATCGGTGGCATTCCCTTTCACCTCAAACAATTTGATATTCCCATCATCTACGGCCCTCGCCTCGCCCTGTCCCTGCTCTATGGAAAAATGGAAGAAGCGGGGGTAACCGATCGAACTCACCTCAAGACGGTTTTACCGCGAGAAATTGTCCGGGTCGGCTCTAGTTTCTTTGTGGAATTTATCCGCAATACCCATTCCATTTCCGATAGTTTTAGTGTCGCCATTCGGACTCCCGTAGGTGTGGTGATTCATACCGGCGATTTTAAGATTGATCATACCCCTGTGGATGGGGAAAAATTCGATTTACAAAAGCTGGCGGAATATGGAGAGCAGGGGGTTTTGTGCCTCATTAGCGACTCCACCAATGCGGAAATCCCTGGTTTTACCCCCTCCGAGCGGGCGGTTTATCCTAACCTCGATCGGGTCTTTACCCAGGCTGACGGGCGTTTAATTGTCACCACCTTTGCCTCCTCTGTGCATCGGGTCAATATGCTGCTGGAATTGGCAGCCCGTCATGGTCGCTATGTCACCGTCTTGGGCCGATCGATGTTGAATGTGATTGCCCAAGCCCGGAATTTAGGGTACATCCACTGCAAAGATGAACTCTTTTTGCCCTTAAAATCCATCCGAGATTTACCCCCAGAAAAGATTTTAATTCTAACCACAGGCTCCCAAGGGGAACCCCTCGCGGCTCTCACCCGCATTGCCCGCGATGACCATCCCCAGGTGAAAATTAATCCTGGCGATACGGTGGTCTTTTCCGCGAACCCCATCCCCGGTAACACGATCGCTGTGGTGAATACGATCGATCGGCTGATGATGTTAGGGGCGAAAGTGGTCTACGGTCGAGAAGCAGGGATTCACGTTTCTGGCCATGGCTGCCAAGAAGATCAAAAACTCATGCTGGCCCTGACCCGTCCCAAATTCTTCTTGCCCGTCCACGGGGAACACCGGATGTTGATCAAGCACGCGGAAACCGCTCAGAAAATGGGCATTCCCGCCGAAAATATGGTGATTATTGACAATGGGGACGTGGTGGCACTCGCCCCAGACTCCATCCGCAAAACCGAGCGCGTCACCGCTGGCATTGAACTGATGGATACCTCTCGCGTGGGGGTGGTGGATGATCACGTACTCAAGGAGCGTCAGCAACTAGCGGAAGATGGCATTCTCACGGTTTCCGTACTGGTTACCCCGGATGGACGGTTAGCCCAGCCCCCAGCCCTGCAATTACGGGGGGTTGTGTTAGCAGCCGATCGTCATCGGGTGCAGAACTGGGTCAACCGGGAAGCCGAAACAGTCTTAAACGATCGCTGGGCGGATTTAGCCAAAGCCAATAGCAAGGGTGAACTGGAAGTGGATTGGCTAGGGCTTCAGATCGAAATTGAACAAGGTCTGCGTCGTCGGTTCCGCCGAGAAATGCAGATTAACCCCCTCCAGGTGGTGTTAGTCCAGGGCGTTACCTCTGGGGGCACCGTAATGAAGTCCAAATCAGGGGAAACTGCCCCCCGCAATGGCTCCCCCTCCGACCCCGATCGTCCTGTCTTGCCGCGCACCGCAGCTAAACGCACTGAATCCCAACCTGCGATCGGTACAGCCGCCAGTGCCTCAGACCATAACGGAACTAACGGTAATAATGGGAATAACGGGAATAATCGACCGAAACCCAAATCTAACTTTGGGGTAGGTCTGCGGCGGCGACGCTCATCTTCGATCGCCTAGCTTATTCCTCACTAAATCTCACTAAAGCTCACCAAAGCTCACTGAATCATCCCAATCTTTTTCCTGACCCGGAGAGATTTGGGGTGATTTTTTTATGACCTTGTTTGCGCCCCTCAGGAAATCTGAGTCTGGAAATTTAGATACCTGGATCACAGGATCAGATCTACTCTGGTCACCGTATTTGTTCATCAAGTATCCCTGAAACTACTTAGATAGAAGAAATATTTGTTACCCCAAAGAAGGATCCTTTACACTCCTTAATACCCGTTTTTAAGTAGCTTAAACCCTTGTCGCACAGGCTTTATGGGAATTTAGATTGAGTCTCAAACAAAGATTGAAATGCAATCTGATTTAATACATGTTAAACAATAATGAGTATGGACTCAGATCTCCATTTTCGTCCCTCCTGATTTCTGGCCAACCCTTTAAGCTTTAAAAACGCTTTCAAAACTCCCGTGAAAATATGCTTAGTTTTAGAGAGTCCGCTAGTATTCATCAGAA
>DALYGI010000001.1:7403-18259 GCA_031971595.1 Prochlorotrichaceae cyanobacterium CTOTU29312 | reverse complement strand
AAAACTCCCGTGAAAATATGCTTAGTTTTAGAGAGTCCGCTAGTATTCATCAGAATCTAGCCACCGCGATCGTCCGGGATCCCATTGTTGTGTCACCTCAAACCACGGTGCGCGAAGCCATTGGCCTGATGAGTCAAGCCCGATCGTTTTGTGTTACGGATTCTAGTGCGATTACATCCATTAGGCTAACCCAGAGCGAAGCCCGCTCCAGTTGTGTGATTGTCCAAGAGGACGAAAAAATCCTAGGAATTTTGACCGAGCGGGATGTGGTGCGTCTGTGCTCCACCCCTCACATTTTCGATCGTTCCCCCGTGGGTGAGGTGATGACCGCTTCAGTCCGCACCCTGCGGGAGTCCGACCTGACGGATCTCTTTTCGATCGTTGGTTTGTTGCAACAAAATCACATTCGGCATTTGCCCGTGGTGAACGAAGCGGATCGGTTAGTGGGCCTGGTGACCCACGAAACCCTGCGGCAATTATTGCAACCCCTGGATTTACTGCGTCTGCGCTTGGTCAAAGAAGTGATGGCTTCTATTGTCATTACCGCAGAGCCCACAGAGATCTTATTAACGATCGTTCAGCGTTTGGCCCAGCATCGGGTCAGTTGTGTGGTGGTGGTGGAAGAACGATCGACCCCGACAGGAAACCTGAGTATTCCCGTGGGCATTGTCACAGAGCGGGATGTGGTTCAATACCAAGCCTTAGAGTTGGACTTTAGCACCCATACCGTGGCGGAAGTAATGAGTACCCCCATCGTGACGATCGCCGAAAATGAGTCTTTGGTGACAGTGCAGCAGTTGATGGAGCAATATCTGATTCGTCGAGTGGTGGTGACTGGGACAGAGGGAGAACTGCGGGGAATTTTAACCCAAAGTAATGTGTTGCAGGCCTTGAGCCCGTTGGAAATCTATCATCTGACGGAGGTATTAGAAGCCAAAATTGAGCGCTTGGAAACGGAAAAGCTTGAACTTTTAAAGCACCGCAATGCAGAACTGGAGCGGACAACCCGATTAAAGGACGAATTTCTGGCCAATATGAGCCATGAACTCCGCACACCCCTCAATTCAATTTTGGGAATGAATGAAGGGTTACAGGATCAGATTTTTGGGTTAATTAATGAGCAACAACTTAAAGCTTTGCGTACCATCGAAAATAGTGCAACCCATCTTTTAACCCTCATTAATGACATTTTGGATGTGGCCAAAATCGAAGCGGGTCAGGTCAATCTAGAATATAGTTACGTTTCTTTGCCGCAGTTGTGTGCCTCTAGTTTAGATTTTGTTAAACAGCAAGCTAGCAGGAAACGTATTCAGCTAAATATGGATATTCCGATGGATCTGCCTGCGGTCTGGGTAGACGAAGTTCGCCTTCGGCAGGTCTTACTGAATTTGTTAAATAATGCGGTTAAGTTTACGCCGGATCATGGTACGGTAATCCTGAAGGTTTCTACTATTCTTCAGCCAGGAAATCTTTCAAAAAATCTTGCAGAAAATTCAGAAGATTACTTGGGAAATATTTTACGCATTGTCGTTGAAGATACGGGAATTGGCATCGCTGCGGAAAATTTAGACAAATTATTTAAACCCTTTGTCCAAATTGATGGAGCCCTGAATCGGCAACAAATGGGTACCGGATTAGGCTTAACTCTGGTTAAAAAATTGGTAGAACTTCACGGAGGACAGGTCAGTATTTCTAGTGAGTTGGGGGTTGGCAGTTGTGTCACGATCGATTTGCCATTCGTGCCCCAGGATAAGGAGTCTAGAGAATTTCCGGTGGAAGCCTTATACCCAGAAACTTGGGATAACCTGCTGAACCGGGAAGCGTCCTCTGGCCGTAAACCCTTCATTTTACTGGCAGAAGATGATGAAGCCAATATTGAAACTATCTCTTCTTATTTACAAGCCAAAGGCTATGAAATTTTCTTAGCCTATGATGGCCAACACGCCATTGATGTTGCCCAATTGGTGGGGCCTGATTTAGTTTTAATGGATATTCAAATGCCGGGTATGGATGGACTAGCAGCAATTAGATCCCTGCGTCAGATTAATCGTTTACAGAATATTCCGATCATTGCTTTAACCGCTTTAGCCATGAAAGGAGATCAGGAACGATGTTTAGAGGCTGGTGCAAATTTGTACCTCAGTAAGCCCGTGAAGTTAAAACAGTTGGATCTGGCGATTAAGGATCTGTTGAGCGATCGTAACTAGGTTAATGAGTGGGTTAATGAGGAGGTTAAAAATATGTCTCCCAACCATTACTCATTACTCATTTAGTATTACTTTTAAGAATCTTAAAGTTTTTATAAGTTAAACCCCATACCCTCCGATCCACAGGAGAATTTTTGTATACTTTTGTATACTAAGTTACTACTGGTTAGGTTAAGCCAGTCTTCCCCTCATATCTGTCAAAATATGCCGATTCCCACAGTCGTCAGTGATGATCAAAATCTGGCCACAGCGATCGTTTTGGATCCCCTTGTTGTTTCACCCCAAACTACAGTGGCCGAAGCTATTAGCCTGATGAGCCAAGCCCGATCGTTGTGTACCCAAGACTCCGCCGCTCCGGTTAACTTCATCCATCAAGAGGCCCGGTCTCGCTGTGTGATTGTCCAAGAGGACGAAAAGGTGGTGGGGATTTTGACGGAGTGGGATGTGTTACGCCTGTGTACTGGTCTGGATACGGCTTCGGATGCCCAAGTTGCTCCCCAAGCCTTCCATCGCACCCCGGTGAGGGCGGTGATGAGTACCCCCGTACACACCCTGCAAACGGGTGATTTTACCGATCTGTTTACGATCGTCCATCGGGTTCAACAACACCCTGTTCGGCATTGGCCCGTAGTGGATGAACAGGGGCATCTGGTGGGGCTAGTCACCCCTGACACCCTGCGACAGGTGGAAGCTCAGATCCAGACCCGCCGGGTAGACTGGCAGCAACAGATGAGGCGGGAGCAAGTCATTGCAACCTTAGCCACCCAAATTCGATCGTCTTGGGATCTGCAAACGATTTTAGAGACCGCCGTGGCGGAAATTCGCCAAATTATCCGCTGCGATCGGGTCAATATCTGGAAATTAGAGCCAGACAACGCCATTGTCGTGATTGCTGAATCCACATCCCTCCCCCGATCGTTCATGGGGGTCAGGGTGAAGGACGACTGTTTTAGGGACTACTTACTCACGATGTATCAGGCCGATCACGTTCGGGTGGTGTCGGATATCTATGAGCTAGAGATGGCTGAGTGTCATCGAGACTTATTGGTGAGCCTGCAAATCCGTTCTAAAGTGCTGCTGCCCCTCCTCTGTGGGGGCAACCGGTGGGGATTGCTGAACGTGGTGGAAAGCGACACCCCTCGAAACTGGCAACCGGAGGAAATTACCTTATTGCAGACCCTCGCCACCCATTTAACGATCGCCATCCATCAGGTGTCTCAACACGAACACTTACAGCAGGAACTCCAAGAGCGCCAAACCATAGAGGTGGAACTCCGCAAGAGCCACCAACGCCTAGAGGAAGTCCACCGCATCGCTAGCCTGGGCCACTGGGAATTGGATTTGCGCCAGAATACCGTTTCCTGGTCGCCGGAAGTATTTCGTATTTTTGAGGTTGATCCCCAGGAATTTGTGGCTTCCTACGAAGCTTTCTTGGCCTTAGTTCATCCCGACGATCGAGACTTTGTGGACAAAGCCTATCATCGGCACCTCAACGCGAATACGATCTACGAAACGGTACATCGACTGCTGATGCCCGATGGGCGGGTGAAATACGTTCAGGAGCAATGCGAAACCACCTACAGCGAAACGGGTACCCCTCTGATTTCTAGGGGAACAGTGCGAGACATTACCCGCCAGAAAGAAGCAGAGCTAGCCCTAGAAGCCTTAAATCGGGAGTTAGAACTGCGGGTATCGGCCCGGACAGCAGAACTGGCGGAGCGGGAAGCCACGTTGTCGGATTTTTTAAATAATGCCAATGATTTAATCCAGATTGTGAATCTGAGCACCGGACGCTTTGAATTTGTGAATTCTGCCTGGAAAAAGGCGTTGGGCTATGGGGAAGCAGACCTCAGTAATTTAACCTTTTTTGATGTTTTAGCACCCGACTGCGAACCGAAGATTCGGGCACTGTTCGCGCAAATGCAGTCCTGTGCCCCGGTTAATTTTGAGCAGGTGGAATTGACCCTAATTGCCCAGTCGGGCCAGGCGATCGTTGTGGAAGGGAACCTGAACTGTCGCTGTCAGGCCCATAACCCGAATCCAGAGCAACCCTCTTTGGTGCGGGGCATCCTGCGAGACATCACCGCCAAAAAAGCAGCGGAAATAGCCCTGCAAGCCAGCGAGGCCAAATATCGCCAGATTGTGGAAAACGCCCATGAAGGCATTTGGATCATTGACACAGACGCAAAGCACCAATTTGGCAATGAAGCCCTTTCCCAGATGCTCGGCTACAGCAGCGCCGAAATGGCGGGTCGATCCCTCTTCGACTTTTTCTCCCGCGAACTCCATCCCCATTTGGAAGAGCTTTTAGCACGTCGCCAAGCCGGAATTGCGGAAACGAATGAAGTTCCCCTTTTACGGAAAGATGGGACGATCCTCTGGGGACTTGCCACTGCTAGCCCCATGTTCAATAAAGCTGGTGAGTATCTGGGGGCGATGGCCATGATTACTGATATTACCCAGCGCAAACAACAGGAGGAAGAACGTCAACATCTGCTCCAAGAGTTAGCCAGCTTTAAGTTGGGTTTAGATGAGGCGGCGATCGTTGCGATTACGGATAATCAGGGGGTTATTCTTTATGCTAATCAGCGTTTTGTAGACCTTTCCGGCTATAGCGAAGCAGAACTGATCGGGCAAACCCATCGCCTGGTCAATTCCGGTACCCATCCTCCCAGTTTTTTCCAAGACCTCTGGAAAACAGTCCGTCGAGGGGAAGTGTGGCGGGGTGAAATTTGTAACCGTAGGAAAGATGGTCACCTCTATTGGGTAGACAGCACGATCGTTCCTTTTCTGAATACCAAAGGTAAACCCGATCGCTATCTGGCCGTCCGGTTTGACATTACCCGCAAAAAGCAGGCGGAACTCCTCTTAGAAGAAAAACTAGAACTCCTGCGGGGGGTAACCGCTGCCCAAGCTCAGTTTATTACTGCCCAAAATCGCCTCGATATTTTTGAGGGGCTCTTGTCCACCTTGCTAGAAGTAACCAACAGTGAGTACGGGTTTATTGGCGAAGTTTTATTCCGGGATGATGGCTCCGCCTATCTAGAGGAAAGCTTCATGAAAATCCGGGGTGTCCCCTACGTCAAAACCCACAGTATTACCAATATCGCCTGGGATGAAGCGACCCAAAAGTTTTACGAAGACAACTACGCCCAGGGCATGGAATTTACCAACATGAATACCCTCTTTGGGGCGGTGGTCATGACCGGCAAGCCCGTGATTGCCAACAATCCCAGCACCGATCCGCGCCGAGGGGGAACCCCAGACGGTCATCCGCCCCTCAATGCCTTTTTAGGTCTGCCCTTTTTCAGTGGCTCCGCTCTGGTGGGGATGGTGGGGGTGGCCAACCGTCCCGGTGGGTACAGTGAGGATTTAATTGAAAAACTCCATCCTCTGCTGATCACCTGTAGCAACCTAATTGAAGGGTATCGACAAGATCGGCTGCGGCAACAGGCAGAAGCGGCGCTACAAACCTCTCAACGGTTTTTACAACGTCAACTCACCGCGATCGAGGCGGCGGTGGATGGCATTGCGATCCTTCAGGACGGATGTTATCTCTATCTCAATTCCGCCCATTGCCAGATGTTTGGCTATGAGAGCGCGGAGGAACTGCTGGGACAAAGTTGGCAAATGCTTTACTCCCCAGACGAAATCGATCGCTTTGGGCGGGAGGTTTTCCCCTATCTAGCAGAGCATCAACACTGGACTGGCCAGGCCACCGCCACCCGCAAAGATGGCACCACCTTTATCGAGCAATTATCCTTAACCATTACCGAAGACAATCTTTTGATTTGTGTTTGTCAAGATATTACCGAACAGAAACAGGCAGAATTATTGATCCGTCAACAGGCCGATCGGGAAACGTTACTGCGGGAAATTACCCAACGCATCCGCCGATCCCTGGATCTACAAACCATCTTTGATACGGCCTGTGAAGAAATTCGCCAGGTACTCCAGGCCGATCGGGTGGGTATTTTCAAATTTTTGCCTAGCTCCCAGTACGACGATGGGTTATTTGTGGCAGAATCCCTGACTGCTCAGTTTCCCTCAGTTTTAGCCGTTCCCGTCCACGATCACTGCTTTGGGGAAAACTACGCACCCCTCTATATCCAGGGGAGTTTTTTTGTTGTTAACGATATTTATGCCCAAGGCTTACAACCCTGCCATCAAGAGATTTATACTCAGTTTTCCATCCGGGCGGCTCTGGTGCTGCCGCTGTTGTCTGGAACGGAATTGTGGGGACTGCTCTGTATTCATCAATGCACCGGCCCCCGCCAGTGGAAACAGGACGAAATCACCTTTACCCAACAACTGGCCAACCAGTTAGCCATTGGGATCCAACAGGCCAGCCTCTTGAAACAGACCCAGAAAGAGGTTTGGGAACGGGAACGGGCCGAGGCGAAAATTGCCCAGCAATTACGACGACAACAGGCCCTCGCCACCATTACCCAGTTGATTCTGCAACAATCCCTCAATCTGGAGCAAATTCTGGCCACCGTCACCCTTCAGGTCAAAGCAGCCCTCACTGGCGATCGGGTGATTATTTTCCGGCTTTACCCCGATGGCCACAGTGCGATCGTGGAAGAGGCGGTTTCAGAAGGCTTACCTCGGCTCCGGGATATGCACTGGGAAGATGAAGTCTGGGATCAAGAGATCTTAGATCTCTACGGGCAAGGCAAGCCCCGCATTGTCCCGGATGTCATGAATGATATTTGGACAGACTGCCTAGTGGAATATTCCCAGTTCGGACAAATTCGGTCTAAAATCGTTGCGCCCATTTTGCAGGAAATGGTGAAACCGGAAGATCACCGCTGGGTCGTGTCAACCCATCCCAAACATCCGTCCCAAAAACTCTGGGGTGTTTTGGTCATTCATAGCTGCAAGTACCAACGGGTTTGGCAAGACAGTGAAGCCCAACTGTTACAACAAATTGCCAACGAAACGGCGATCGCCATTCAACAGGCGAGTTTGTTTGAGCAATTACAAACGGAACTTCAGGAGCGCCAGCAAACCCAAAAACTCCTGACTCAACGCAACGAAGAACTGGCCATTAGCAATACGGAACTAGAGCGAGCCACTCGCTTAAAGGATGAATTTTTGGCCAACATGAGCCATGAACTCCGTACCCCTCTCAATTCCATTCTGGGCATGAATGAGGCGCTGCAAGAGGAAGTGTTTGGGATTATGAACGAAAAACAACTCAAAGCCCTACGCACCGTGGAAAAAAGTGCCACCCATTTGTTAACCCTCATTAACGATATTTTGGATGTGGCTAAAATTGAAGCCGGAGAGGTCAAACTAGAATATAGCTACGTTTCCCTTGAGCAGCTTTGTGCCTCTAGCCTGGCCTTTATTAAACAACAGGCCCTGAAAAAGCGGATCCAGCTACAACCGAAGATTGCCCCCGGATTGCCAGCCGTATTTGTGGATGAGGTTCGCATGAGGCAGGTTTTACTGAATTTGCTCACCAATGCGGTGAAGTTTACCCTGGAGGGCGGTACGGTTACCCTGACGGTTGCAATTGTGCCTGGAGCCTCCTCGGAAAATCTGCGGATTGAGGTTCAGGATACGGGGATTGGTATTGCTGCCGAAAATCTAGAAAAATTATTTAAACCCTTCGTACAAATTGATGGAGCTTTGAACCGGCAACAGGCGGGCACCGGCTTAGGGCTAACCCTGGTGAAGCAATTGGTAGAACTGCATGGAGGTCGGGTCAGCCTGGCCAGTGAGCTAGGGGTAGGCAGTTGCTTCACGATCGATTTGCCCTATCAGCCTAAACCTTCTGGAGACTCCCCAGGGGAGCAGCCCACGGATCTTAAGGACAGTACCCTCGTCACAACGGATAGCACGAGCCCCAAACCTTTAATTTTGTTAGCGGAAGATGACGCGGCCAATATTGCTACAATTTCCGCCTACTTAGAAGCCAAAGGCTACGACCTGATCTTTGCCAATGATGGCCAGGAAGCGGTGGATCTGGCCCAGGCAGAACATCCTCGTTTAATTTTGATGGATATTCAAATGCCGGGTATGGACGGCCTCGAAGCGATCGGCCGGATTCGTCAGTTAGACAGTTTGCAGCAAATCCCGATCATTGCCCTCACCGCTCTGGCCATGAAGGGCGATCAGGAGCGCTGTTTGGCCGCAGGTGCCAATTTGTACCTCAGTAAACCCGTCAAGCTCAAGCAGTTAGACATGGCCATTCGGGATCTGCTTCAGTAGGCTGTCGAACTTAACACCACATTACCCCCTTAGCACCAAGACGCTTCCCCAGGGCTAGTGTGCAGCAACTCCCGAATATTGGCCTCCATCACCCGATAGCCCACATTCCCCAAAAGCCGTTGCCGTCCTTCATTCAAAATTAAGGTGGGGCTGACCGTAACCCCATATTCCTTCACAAGATCAAAATCCTTCGACAGTTCCGCATAGGCTTCACCGCTGTTAATCTCCGCTTCGATCGCTGCGATCGGTAGTCCCAGGCTTTCTGCTAGGGCAAATTGGACAGAACGATCGGAAATATTTTCCAAGCGGGCAAAAAACGCCTCCCGCAAGGCACGAATGGCATGATCAAACACAAAATCCTCCGCTTCGATCAACCCCTTGGCTTCTAGCAACTGAATAGCCCGCAGAAATAAATGGCAAGAGGTGGAAGAAGCGGGAGCAACCTTAGTCCAGAGATCGGGATGAACAGTGATATGGCTAAATTTATGGGCAATTTCCCGCCCATGATCCCGATAGGCCGCCAATCCCCCCCGATCGCGCCAGCGATTCTCTAGTTTTTCCCGCGCAACCCCAAAGACAGGCACAAAATGGTGCTGAATGATGATCTTGTCCTCAAAGTTAGCTTTCAGTTCATCTAGACGAATCTGGGCAATATACGCCCAAATACACAGAACATCGGAGAAGGAAAAAATACGAATGGGCTCCATGGGACATCCTAGATTAATAGACTAACAACGATTTAGCTCTTTAATTATATAGAGTTGTTTTCCTCTATTTTTGAAAACCGCTAAAGTATCCCGATGGCTAGGTATAAATCTGAAATCATTAGGTAGATCAGGCTAAAGTCTAATACTATCAGAGGTCACAGTATGATCACCCGCTTCATCTCGATCTGCTTTCTCGTGGGCTCCTTCCTTGTTCCCCCCATTCTACCGCCAGCCCTATCCCAGGAAGAAGTGTACACCTGTTATTTCAATAATCAAGGGGAACCCTGCACCGTCAGATGGGTGCCAGGAGGTGCCTATCAGGTGACCTGGCTGAGGGATGGCAGAGTGGTGACCTATTCCTTTTTTGATTGTGTCGGCATACCGGAATATGGGATGGCTCGTTGCCAAGTAGGGATCGTAGAAGACAATGGCCGTCTCTCGGCGGGGGTGGCAATGCTAGGGGAACTCGGCCCTTGGATTGAAAGTGACAATGGCAATAGTACGGCCCTGCCCCCCGTTTGCCCCTTCGTTTGCTCTGGGGAATAATCATTCCCGTTATTCCCGCTGCCCAAAAACCGCTCGAACCCGGTAGATCGGTCGCCCCTGGGACTCATGGTAAGTCCGCATTAACAACTCGGCTAACAGTCCCACACTAAATAATTGCACTCCAGCTAAAACCAAAACGACCACCAAGATTAAGAGGGGACGATCGCCAATACTCTGCCCTAAAAACAGCTTGAGTACGCTCAGATATACCCCCAAGCCCATCCCCAGAGCCATGGATCCTAGCCCCAGGAGCCCAAAGACGTGCATGGGACGAGTGAGAAATCGCTTAATAAAAACGATCGTTAATAAATCCATCACCACCCGAAAGGTACGATCGAGACCATACTTACTGGCCCCATAGCGACGGGCATGGTGGCGCACCGGTAGCTCCGTGATCCGGGCTCCTTCAATAAACGCGAGGGCCGGTAAAAAGCGGTGCAGTTCACCATACAGGTTCATATCCTGTACCAACTCCTTGCGGTAGGCCTTGAGGGAGCAACCATAGTCATGAATACGCACCCCTGTGACCTGACCAATTAAGCCATTCGCAATTTTAGAGGGCAGTAGCCGAGTGAGGGCTGCATCTTGACGGGCCTTGCGCCAGCCACTCACTAAGTCATAACCTTCTTGTAACTTAGCCAACAGCAGGGGAATATCCGCCGGATCGTTTTGTAAATCCCCATCCAGGGTAACGATCGCCTCTGCCTGAGCCTGCGAAAACCCCGCTGCCATTGCTGCCGTTTGCCCATAATTTCGCCGTAAAATCACCGCCACCAAATCCGATCGGGTCTGGGCTAGCTGGGTTAATCGCTCCGTAGACCCATCCTGAGACCCATCATCCACACAAATAATTTCATAACTTAACTGAGCTTCCCCTAGGGTCTGGGCGATCGTCTCCACCAGCAGGGTGAGGCTTTCCACTTCATTGTAAATGGGCACAACCACAGATACGTCTATAGACACCTTCATCCTCTGGGCAAACGGCAATGGCGACGTTTTATCTTAGCGCAGCCTGCTCCTCCCCTTGCAAAGAGGAGGGAGTAACAGCCACGATCGTATTGTTTCAGGATTTCAGAAGTCTATGTGTTTTCTCAGATCAAAGTTGTTCTCAATTCTAAGAGAATTTCCGGCGCAGCCAACTTGCTGAACCCAACATTCCCACCACTGCCAGTCCTAG
>DALYGI010000001.1:0-7303 GCA_031971595.1 Prochlorotrichaceae cyanobacterium CTOTU29312 | reverse complement strand
GGTAAGTCAGAGCGATCGAAACTGAAGCCAAAGGTTTGAGATCCCACGGCTCCAAAATGGCCAAAGTCGAGCCCCGTCAGCGCACTACTGGCCAAAATATTGATGTCGCCTATCTTGGTTCCACTACCGATCACCGGGAGAATAGGGGTATTGCTAGTCGTAGGGGTGCTGGCAACATTAGTGGGATATAGGTATGAGTAGACCGCTGCTGTAGTTGGCAGATCCGTACCTAAAGTATTGGTTTTATTAAATCCAGAATTGTAATACTGCTTCAAGCTGCCGTAGCCGTGGTTTTCTAAGGTCACACTTTTACCGGTGACTCCTGCGTAAACGCCTGTACTGGCTACCCCTGAATCGTTAGTACCCGCAAAGCGTATCCCAAACACATTGCCTTGGGCCGATTGAAAATTAGTGCCTGAAAAGTTGAAAAATAAATCTCCCCAACCAATGTTGCCATCAGCAGCCCTGCTGTTGCTTACGCCCGTCAGCGGTGTCCCACCCGTCAGAGCCACGAAAATGCTACTGCCTTCTTCTTTCAGGGCCATCCCCCTAATGTTGTAGGCCTCTCCACCAGAACCGTCATTGAAGGAGTCGATCGCATAGTTCCAGCCATTGTATAGCTGGCCGGCATTAGCGGCTTGACCGGTTAAGCCAATAACACCAACCGCGATCGTTGCCTGAACTAATTGATAGAAAGATTGATAGAAAGTCTTTTTTAATGGCTGTAGCATAATAAACATCCTTAAAGTAGATCTGATCCTTAGGAATGCGGACTTTATAACCTGGAATTTCACTACCAAGACACCGAAGCCTCGCAGGAACGCCTTTGTGTTCTTTGTGCCTTTGTGGTTTAATTCTGAACTTTCCGGTTTATTTAACTCACGATCCTTAAATTTCAGACTACCTCTGTTTCTACAAAGACTTTCACCTTCATTGAAACTTCATCAAACTACCGAAATTCAGCCATTTTTCACCAAGAAACCATAAAGTTTAGTACAAAGTTTACGAAAAAACACTGATCTTATGAGACGCTTTCAATCAAGTTGTAATCTTTTATTGTGTTGTTTCCGTAAATTTACTACAGTTCAAAGATTTTAAATTACAGATCAATCTCTGATCAATCTCTGAGCTATTTCTGAAGTCTAAAGTCCAACAAAAAGACCCGGATTCCCAACGAAGCCGGGTTTTCCCGTTTTTACCCCAAAGTCTCTAGCGCAGAAAACTACAAACCCACCACAACCCAATAAAACTGAAGGCAGTTACAAATTGGGCAGGGCTTAAGCTCGCGGAAAGCAGCGGAAAGAGGAACAATTTTAAGAGCACATACCCCAAGACCGACCCTAGGATCACGCCTCCGATACTCAGTAATAGGCTTCTGCCTAGGCGGTTTTCCTTGCGATTTAAAAAATAGGTGCTAGTACTACAGGCCGCCACAATCAGCAACGATAGGGCCGAAGAAGACAGGGACGGTACAAATAAAACGATCGCTGCTAATCCCCCCAGAACTAAGCCAGGGGTAGCAATATCGTTCGGACTAGGTTGATCCAGATAGGACTTTAGCCAATTGGGAGAAGACACCGATCGCAGACCCGGCTGGGAAGGAACCACCGCCTCAGAAACTTCCTCGGCAAAGCGGATCCGATCGGGAACTTTGATTTTGCCCGCTTGCCGTAGGCGCAAACGGTGCATCAGCACCGCATCGTAGGCCGACTCAATCGCAGCAACCTCCTGGCGATCGTCTCCGCAGGCAGCTATTAAGCGCTGACGGGCCAATTGAATTTCATCAAAAGATGCGTCTTCTGTTACGCCAAGTTGCTCATAGGGAGTTTGCTCCGCCATCCAAAACCTCCAAAACGTGAAAGTTTCCCGTTAAAATTGTTGTGCGTAAGTATGTGAGGCTTCATGAAATGGGGATCCACTCCATGAGGATCCACTAAGTGAGGATCTACTCCGTAAGGATCCACCAAGTGGGGATCCTGTGAGTGGGGATCAATTCCCATTAACGCTGAAGTTCTCTATCTGCCGTAACCTCTACAGAGATCTAGCCGAACCTTCTCCAAGATTCTACTATTTTAATCTCTGTTTCTGGGGCTTCCGGGAGAACATAGAGAAATTTTTAGAGATTAAGTCTAGATTTTTCTCCCCATACTCACGGGGAAGCCCCTTGATGAACCTGGATTCTCGATTAACCTGGATTACAGTACGATCGTCTAGGAGGCTCCACTTTTGCAGATCCCCTGCGCCCAGATCTACGGATTTGTTACCCCTGGAGAGTGTCACACCGCCCCTCCTTGATCACCCCGGCCCTTGGCGCGAGGTTGGGAACCCGGAGAAATTGATGAATTCACGTTACCCGCAGAAATGATTATGGCAGAGGCCAAAATTCTGATTGTTGATGATGATCCAGCCATTCGTAACCTGATTGGCCGATTTTTGGCCAGTCAAGGCTACCTGACCCAGCTAGCGGAAACGGGGATGGAGGGGTTATCCCTATTTCGTCAGTTTAATCCTGACTTGGTGATTTTGGATGTTAACCTTCCTGACCATAATGGCTATAACCTCTGTGCCGAAATGCAAGAAATGACTGGGGTTTTAGTGTTGATGTTAACCAGTCGGGATGATGAGGCGGATAAACTACGTGGCTTTGCCCAGGGTGCGGATGATTACATTACCAAGCCTTTTATTATTAGTGAATTGGGGGCACGGGTGGGGGCCTTGATCAAACGATCGCAGCGTAAAACGGCTTCCTTCCTTGCGGAGCAACCCCCCTTACAGGCAGGGGATCTGGTGATCGATCCGGCGGGGCGAGAGGTGTTTTTTATGGAGCAACCCCTACCCCTCACCGCTTTAGAATTTGACCTGCTCAAGTTTTTAATGGAAAACACGGGGCGGGTGTGGCGGCGCTCCGAACTGGTGGAGCAGGTGTGGAAGGATCAATCCATTGGGGATAATCGGGTGGTGGATGTTCATATTGGGCAAATTCGCCGCAAAATCAGTCCAGATTTTAAATCTTCGCAATTAATTCAAACGGTGCGCGGCGTAGGCTATAAGTTGGAGGTGTCGGATGCGTTACCCTAAGGACGTTTAATTCATGCCCTATTCTGTGCGGTTCAAGATTGATAGCTATCTAAAGCTGAGTGAAGCCCAATCCTCTGATCTCAGTGATGAGGAGAAGGAATTTGTCAAGGCGGGATCGGAGTATCCCATTGTGGCCTATAGTGCAGCCCGTAACCATGTACGGGTAACCTTTGGCAAAACCGCTGCCGGGGAGCAGGTCTTTTTTAAGGGTAAAAATACGTGGTACATTTACCAGCCCGGTGTGGATATTTTGCGGGATGGGGCAGTGGTAACCGAAGGTTCGGTGGATCCAGAACCCAGTGGCCAGTCTCCCCAACCAGCAACGGGCCAACATATTAACGATCGGGGTTTAGAGTTGGTGAAGGTGTTTGAGGGGCTAGAGCTTGAGGCTTATCAAGACTCCGTGGGCATCTGGACGATCGGTTATGGGACGACTTCTGATATTACGCCGGTACGGCCAGGTATGGTGATTACGGAGAGCCAAGCGGAAACCCTTTTGCGCCAAGGACTAACCCGGTTTGAGGAGGATGTGGCCCGCTTAATTAAAGTGCCCCTAACCTCTGATCAATTTTCAGCGCTGGTGGTGTTTACCTACAACGTGGGGCCTGGGGCACTAGAGGAATCGACCCTGCGCCGCAAGTTAAACGATGGGGATTATGCGGAGGCTGCGGAGCAGTTTTTGCGCTGGAATAAGGCAGGAGGGGAAGAGTTGCCAGGGCTAACCCGTCGTCGCCAGGCAGAGCGGGCGCTGTTTTTAAGCAAAGATTACAGTGCTTTTCTGTAGGAAAACCGTTAGAAACCGTTAATAAATTAGGAATGCAAACTTTATAACCTGGAATTTCACCACAAAGATACAAAAGCCTCGAAGGAATTCCTTTGTGTTCTTTGTGCCTCTGTGGTTTAATGCACTTTTCGGTTTAAGTAGGTCGGGGTAATTATCCTGAGGTGGGGATCACGTCAAAACAAGGGTTTCAGGCATTTTTAGCGCGGTTTATTTTCCCCGGCCTACTTATTGAATTCACGCTCCTTAGCTCCTTAGAGTGGGGGTTCTCCATGGCAAAACCCTCCTCTATCCCATTTCCTACTGGTCTACTGGTCTACTGGTCTACTCACTTAAAACTCAGAAAACAACTTCAACTGTCGATCGTTTTGGTTGAGGTGATAGGGTGTCTTTCCCTCACTGGTTTTGGGTAGGGTTTGGGGGCTGGGGTTTGGGTTCCATTCTTCTTCTAGGAGGCTTTCCGCTGCTGCCAGTAAGTCCGATCGCCAGGCTTGCAAGTCGGATGGATCATTGGACTGATTAGATTGATGCTTAGATTGACGATCGTTTGCTGTAGTAGAGCTTGGCGGAGTGGAGTTGTTGGTAGGGGGTACGGCCCAGTCTAAGTAAACGGCCAGTGCTTCTAGGGGACTGAGGGGAGTATCTTCCACCAGTTGGGGTAAACGGGGGGGCACCAGTTGACTCACTAAGTCTGACTGAATTTGGTAACTGTGGGCTGGGGCTAGGGCTGCGTGTAGGGCAGATTCATCAATGAGTCCCACTTGACTGGGGTGAAATTTATAGCGCAATCGCACGATCGCTTCTGGAATAGCAGCAGTGGCGATCGTTTGTAGTAAATCTGTTTCAGGGGTTTCACTCTTAGAGACATCCACCGCTAGGGTTAAAAAGCGACGGGCGGGCAGGGGCACAAAGGTCAGACGAGTGTGGGGACGATCGATTTCCACCCAGAGGTAGCCCTTTTCTTCTCCCTCTTCGCTAAAATCAACCCGCTCTGGACTGCCAGAGTATGCCACGGGCGGATCCGTGCAGAGAATTTGGTGACGATGGACATGACCCAAAGCCACATAGTCAAAACAGGGGCGGGCAATCAGCGACAGAGGCAAACTAAACCCTTTCCCTACTGCCAAAAACCGCTCTGCTCCGTATTGGGCCGTATCAATCATGGCATGGGCTAAGAGAAGATGGGGAAGTTCTGGATCTAACTGACGAATTTCTGCTTCTAGGGCTAATCCTAAGCGTTGCAACAGGGCGTGTTTAACGTCACTCAAGGAAGAGTCCGCCATTTCAGGACGGGTCATTAAGGTGGAATGGGTTAACCAAGGTAAGGTGACAATTTGAACTGGGCCCGCTGCTGTTTCAATGCGATGAGTACCCAAACGATCGCCCACTACCACCTTGGGCACACCTAAAGTGCGGTATAAAGATAAACTTGCCCCCCCTTCTCCCTGACGGTGTTGATCGTGATTTCCCACTAACAAAACGACTGGAATATGGGCATCCACTAAGCGTCGAAGTTGCTGGGCAAAACAATCTTGAATGTAGGGCGGTGGCGTAGCATCAGGAAAGGCATCTCCCCCAAACAAAAATAAATCCGCAGGCTCTTTTAAAGCCCGATCGACACAGGTTTGAAAAGAGTTCAGCACATCCTCTAAACGAGTATTGAAACCACTCAAAGGATTGACTCTACCGTGATGTAGACCGCTACCCAAATGCAGATCAGAACAATGAAGCAACTTCAGCATAGGCTTGCCCCCCTGCTAAAATAGTAGAATATCCACAAGATAACTTTCCAGCCAGACTGTTCCATGAGCAACCCCATTACCCTAGAAGACATTTTTCAGCTTTTTGAGCGGCAGAAAGAAGAAACTGAGCGCCGTGCGGCGGAATGGGATCGCCTATTTGCGGAATCCAAAGCGGAAGCCGATCGTCGTGCCGCCGAAGCCGATCGTCGTGCTGCTGAAGCCGATCGCCGTGCTGCTGAATGGGATCGCTTGTTTGCCGAATCCAAAGCGGAAGCCGATCGTCGTCATGGGGAGTTAGAAAAACTGGTTACTGCTGCCAATACTGCCGTCAATAACCTTACCAGTCGGTGGGGGCGTTTTGTTGAAGAATTGGTGAGACCTGCGGTAATTAAATTGTTTGAGAGTAAAGGAATTCATCTTGAACATACTTTCCTGAGGGCAGAAGATATCGGGAGAACCATGGAAATTGATATTTTAGGGGTAAACTCTACGGATGTGGTTTTAGTGGAGTGTAAATCTCGTTTTTCTCAGGATGATTTAGATGAATTCCTAGACAAATTACCCCGATTTAAAACAGCATTTCGTGAATTTTCGTCTTATCAAATCTATGGGGCCATCGCAGGCATTGAGATTGATCAAGGGGTCGATCGTCGTGCCTATAAAAAAGGCCTATTTGTGATTAGACCATCGGGAGAGACGGTGACGATCGTGAATGACGATCGCTTCAGGCCTAAAACCTGGTAAGACTATTTTTCTAGACACAGGAGACTCTTGCTTTTTATACACCAATCCCGGAGATCCGCCCTGGTACTTTTTTAAGGTTTTGCAAATTTGTCCCAAAACCTGCCTAAATTGCCCTCTAGGTGCTAACTTAGTGTCCAAGTTTTTGAAGGACTGCATCGGGCAGCCAATACGAGGGATAGGATGAGTGAAACAACAGCTTTTTTAGCCGGATCAGCGGTTGCTGGGGTCGCCGCCTTGCTAATGCTCAAAAGCGGTGGATTGTCCTTGAGCCAGCCAGAGGTTTTACAGCAATATGCCCAAGCGCCTAGTGCCCTAGTCACTCCAGCCCCGATCGTTGGCCCCACCTTGCCTGACAACGATAACAAAGAATCAGAAGCACTCTTGCGTAACCAACTGGACACCAACAAGAGCGCCACCGACGAATTAAAACTGCAACTAGAGCAGCAGAAATTCCTAACGGAGCAAATTAAGTTACAGCTAGAGCAACAGCGGGAAACAACCGCCCAGCTAAGATCCCAACTGGATGAGCAACGCCGGGAAGCGACAGGAGTGATCGATCGTCTCCGGGAACAACAGCGATCGATGGATATGCTGACCCTACAACAGGCCCTCCCTCGCCAAGAAGACCCGTCCCTCCTGGAACAGGCTCAGTTTTTCCAAACCATGCAAAACCGGGATGCCGCCAGCCCTGCCCAAGTCGTAACCCTCTGGGTGCTAGAGGGGATTCTCCTCATTTTAATTTTAGGTGGCGGCGTAATTCTCGTCAGCGTCATTATTATCCTGGTTCAGCAACAGCGCAAACCGCCCAAACCCGCCCCCGTAGTTCACCATCCCATCACCGTTCCCCTGTCTTACGGTCAACTGCCCTACGGTGCCCCCCCCCAAAGACGATCGGCCCTACTCCTGCCCCCCTACGTCCGCCGCACACCGCTCGAGGAGAGCCCCGTCCTCGCCGGCC